>JAFAXJ010000601.1 GCA_019241095.1 Verrucomicrobiota bacterium
GAAATTCTGGGCCTACTGCTAATTACTATTCACAATCTGCATTTTTATTTGAACTTAATGCGTCAAATCCGTCACGCCCTGCAGAGCGGCCAATTTGGCCAGTTCCGAGAGTCTTTTCTCAGGCACTATGTCAGATACAAATCCGGGGAAGACGAAGGTTAATCGAAGCGAATGAGAAAGAAAGTATTCCCAAATATCAATTTAATGCCTTCTGAGCTCTGTCTCGGAACCGCTGAATTTGGATCGAAACTCGCCGTAGATGAAGCCAAGAAACTCGTTGAGCATTATCTCGCAAGCGGAGGCAATGTTTTGGATACGGCTGAGATTTACGCCGAATGGTTACCTGATGGAAGCCATCGAAGTGAAAAATTTTTAGGAGAATATCTGCGTAGACGCGGAAAGCACGATGATCTCGTTATTTCGACCAAAGGCGGGCATCCACGTTTGAGTTCGATGCATGTGTCCCGGATGTCTCGGGCAGATGTTCAATCTGATCTGGATTCAAGTCTTCGCAGGCTGGGAATCGAAACAGTGGACATTTACTGGTTGCATCGCGATGCCCCAGAAATCCCTGTTGAGGAAATTCTTTCCTTCTTGGAAGATTTCAGGAAAACCGGCAAAATTCGTTATTACGGGTTTTCAAACTGGACTTTGCCTCGGGCGGAAGCGGCTCGTCAAGCGGCTGAAAGGCTGAACGTCAAGGGCTTTGTAGCCAGCCAGAACCAATGGAGTTTAGCAAAAGCGGATCCGGCCAAAGGAGATCCTACTTGGGCGTATATTGACAAGCCTTTTATCGATTGGCACATCCAATATAACTTGTCGTCATTCCCCTACACCCCGCAAGCCAATGGGTATTTTCGCCACTTAGAGCGCGGCTCACTTGATAGAGCTTCCGACGTCGCGCGAAAAGTGTTTCATCATCCAGAAAATGTTGAGCGACTTGAGAGAATCAAGGTCGTTCAGGCGCAAACCGGATATACTCAGTCGCAAATCGTTCTCAGCTTCCTGTTATCTCAACCATTCACCGTATTTCCAATTATCGGGGCCCGCAAAATCAACGACTTGGAGGAGTCAATTTCGGCGACGGAAGCGCCTTTGACATCCGAACAATTGGCTATTCTCTCATTGCGAAGTGGTGTCTAGCCGCGCTTTCCAACGCGGGCAACTTGCCTCGATGCAACATACGGAAATTTGCGAATGAAATCTTCCGCGGTCGACCGCTCGGCGCGTTCGGCTGGAAGCGTGGCCGCGTGGATCAGAGTCTGACGCATTTGCCTGTCAGGCGGTCAACGAATATGTAGAGGCTGGACCGGCCAAGAGCCAACTCGCACGAAAATTCGCTGAGGTTTTGCGCGTCATTGCCCTTTGCGAAGCGTGACTGCGCCTGTTTAGAGCGAGTTTCACCCGAATGCCTCTCTTTGCAGACAGAGGAGATTTTTCTCAAGGAATTCTAAGTCCGGCCGAAGAATGGAAAAATAGTGACGGTATTAGCCAATCGCCAGGCAAGTGGCTTTTGATCGGCGGCGGCAGAGCATATGACTCGTGAACCATCTTCAACACATCATCGGCCACCGATGATCGCTGTCTCGATTCCACGAAGGGTCTGGCACGTGCTTCAGATCCCAAAAATCAGAATCTAGAATCAACATTTATGTTACTACCACAACTTTTCTACAGTTTTGGGCGTCGTTTCTGGCGCGGAGTTTTGTTTGCAACGATTTTATTTGCCGCCTTAATGGTCAGCCTTGTTCCAATGGCTAACGCTTCAGTTACTTGGACGCTTTATAACGCAAAGTTCTTAGACGGGGGCACGGTCACGGGATCTTTCGTCCTTGGCTCGACCGACCAACCCGTCAGCTTCGACCTGCAGACGTCTGGAGGAGAAACCATTGCCTTGCCGCCTCGTACGTTCTCGTCAGCTTCGGGAGGGACTGGTGCGCTCCGCGAAAACAACGATTACTTGTTTTATGACGCTCCGACAGTGTTCCATGACGCTACGAGTGACCAAAGATTAGATCTTCACTTTCCTTCGCCCCTGCCACTAACGGGAGGCACCATCGCCCTTGAGGATACGAGCAATTTTTCATTGATCAGAGACGATGTGAGAAGCGGCTTTTCCGGCGAGGCGATCGGAGTTGTATCAACCGTTCCCGAGATTCCCACAATCACAATAGTTACGTTAACTCTTCTCGGCTATGCCGGGTTTCGGCTTGGCCGGAGGCAGCGGTCCATCATCGGCAAGGCTTAGTGATTTACGGCTATTTTGCTGGCTCGAAAAATCACCTTGGACGCTTTAATTCTTTGGCTGTTTTCAGATGCACAACCCGGGCTGTTCTGAAAGAATGCGATCCCGCTCAGGTTGTGCATGCTTTCCCGAAAAGCACATCTTCGAGCCGACTCCTGAACAGACATCACTTCAAAGCTACCTCCCCCTGTGGCCGTATGTAGTTCGGGTCTGTTGTTGAATTCCTCTTGACAAAGGCGTCTCCTCCCTCAAAGTTCCGGCCTCTTAATCATCGGATGCCCAGTGAGGACGAGACTCGTTTCATTATGTCCA
>JAFAXJ010000644.1 GCA_019241095.1 Verrucomicrobiota bacterium
GGCGAAAAGTGCTTGAAGTTGCCGCGAGTTATCCTAGTTTACCCGCCTTCCAGAGTATGGCTTCTAGCGACAATCTCGATTTGAATGGATTTCGGCTGCATGAAAAGGACACCGGCAGTGCCGACGTTCAGATCGCACTGCTCACCCGTCGCATCACGCAGTTGACTGAGCATTTGAAAACTTTCCGAAAAGATCACTCCTCTAGACGGGGACTTCTAAAGCTTGTCGCGACTCGTCGAAGCCTGTTGGATTATCTAAAACGTACTTCCCAGGATCGATATCGGTCGGTTATCGAAAAGCTAGGGTTGCGCAAATAGTCATTTTTCGCTAAGCCCGAACTTCTGGGCGACCGACGCGCAACGTATTTGGATCGCTGGCTCTAAGACATTGGAAAGCACGGCCTTGCCACACTAAGCCCCCGGTAAACAATGAGGGTCTTTCAGAGTGTGCTTACCGGCGTCGTGACTTCGTTGAGTGTATCGAAAGACTGGATGGTTGCCAGAAGCCTTCAGCTATCGCGGCAGAGCCTTGTTCTCCAGCGTGAATCCATGCAATTGTGAATAATCGCGTATCGGTCTTGTTTCGCCCCGAAAGCCATTCGATAGTAGACATCTAATTGTAACAATTGCCTTGGCAGTCCGCTTGCGGCCCTGGTCTTAGGTCCGAGTTCCGACGAGTTTGGAGTTCCGACCTACGAGCAAGGGCCGACCGTCATCGCCAAGGTGTTTAATCATGGAACACAAAGTATCAAAAAAAATCGGCTCGTACGATCTTACGATCGAAACGGGCAAACTCGCTAAACTTTCGGACGGTTCTGTAACGGTTCGTTCAGGGGACACTATCATCTTAGTCGCAGCCGTTTCCGCAACGTTCTTGAAAGAAGGACAGGATTTCTTCCCGTTAACTGTGGATTACAGGGAAAAAGCGGCGGCAGCAGGGAAGTTTCCGGGCGGCTATTTCAAACGAGAGGGCCGGCCTTCTGAAAAGGAAACCTTAACATCGCGAATGACCGATCGCCCCCTTAGACCGTTGTTTCCCAAAGGGTACTTCTATGAAACTCAGGTGATGAGCGTTCTGCTTAGTGCTGATGGGGAGAATGATCCTGATATTCTCAGTATTAATGGCGCATCGGCAGCTCTCTCTATTTCGGACATTCCTTTCGATGGCCCGATTGGGGCTGTGCGCGTTGGGAGAGTGGGCGGTGAATTCGTTGTCAATCCTACCCATGCTCAGCGCCAAGCAAGCGATTTAGACCTGATTTACGTCGGAACTTGGGACGAGGTCATAATGATTGAGGGCGCCGCGGATGAAGTTCCTGAATCTACCTTTATCCAAGCGCTTCATTTTGCGCATCCTCACGTCCGGGAAATCATTGAGTTACAACGAGAGCTTGTTAACGTCTCTGGCAAACCAAAGCGGGCCTTTGACGGTTTGCAGGTGCGGGACGACATTCTGGAAATCGCCTATCAGGTCGCGGGTGACCGGATCGAGGCTGCCTTGTATTCAGCGGGCAAGATCGCGCGTACCAAGGCGGTTGAAGCTCTTCGCAAGGAAGTGGAAGCAGCAGTCCTTTCAAAGTACGCGGATGCTACCCAGTTTGAAATCTCGCAGGCGTTCGATTACCTGCAGAAAAAGGCATTTCGCATCAGCATTCTGGATCGGCAGACGCGATGCGATGGACGCGGTTTTTTAGATATTCGGCCTTTAAGCGCGGAGGTAGGGCTAGTGCCAAGATCTCATGGGTCCGCCTTATTCGCGCGAGGCGAAACCCAAGCTTTAGCTTTAGCGACGTTAGCTTCGAGTGAAGAAGCGCAGATGATCGACGGATATACGGGTGGTGATCAATCAAAACGCTTTATTCTCCATTACAATTTTCCTCCCTTCAGCGTTGGTGAGACAGGCAGAGTGGGAGGCGCCAGCCGCCGAGAAATCGGTCATGGCGCACTCGCAGAACGCTCAATCGAACCTGTTATTCCATCCGAAACTCGCTTCCCCTACGCGATTCGGGTCAGTAGTGAGATCATGGAGTCCAATGGTTCGACGTCAATGGCGAGTGTCTGTGCCGGAGTCATGGCTCTTATGGACGCCGGGGTGCCAATTACGCGACCGGTTGCTGGAATCTCAGTTGGATTAGTGACTGAGTACGATGGGGCACAATTGAAGCGCTACGCGACTATGACCGACATCATCGGTTCGGAGGATCATTTTGGTGATATGGACTTCAAGCTTTGTGGCACGCGCGACGGAGTCACTGGTTTCCAGCTTGATTTGAAGCTGCCTGGAATTCCTCACAAAATCCTTGAGCAATCAATCTCGCAGGCGCAAGCGGCCAGAATGCTAGTGCTTGACACAATGGATGCAGCCATCAAAGAACCGCGCCGAGATCTCAGCCAGTACGCTCCTCGCATTGAGACAGTAAGGATTCACCCGGATAAGATCGGGTTGCTGATCGGACCAGGAGGTAAAACCATCAAAGGGATAGTCGCGGAGACGGGGGCGGAAATTAATATCGATGATGATGGATCGGTGCACATCTACTCTTCGAGCCGCGATAGTCTCGATCGCGCGAAGGAAATAATAACGGGCATGACCAAAGAGATTGAGGTCGGAGAAAAGTATCAGGGCAGGGTAGTTTCCATCAAAGAGTTTGGGGCTTTTGTCGAAGTACTACCAGGTAAAGACGGCCTGGTCCACGTTTCTGAACTAGCCGATTTTCGGGTAAACAAGGTGGACGATGTGGTAAAGATTGGCGATCTGATCTGGGTAAAATGTATTGGCATTGATGATAAGGGTCGGGTGAAGCTAAGTCGGAAAGCCGCAATGAAAGACCGCAACGCGGAAGTTGAGACGGCGCTGCAGGAGAAATAGGTCCGCTCCTCTCGACTCGCTGCAGAGCAAGGATCTGCCACGCTCCAGGCAGCTCCTGTTCAACAGGGGTCTTTAGACTCGTACTTGGGAAAGACGGGCCTGTTGAGCGTTATAAAAGACCTTCGTTTGTTTGCCGGCTTCCTCGCGTGGAAGAGGCTTGCTCTCTAGAATGCAGTGCAATGCTGCAACGAAAAGTCCGAGGAACTTTTCCGGTTGATATTAGAAAGATTAATATTAGCCTGATTTCACTTCAGAGCCGTTCCGAAATAAGGGCGTAAAAATTTATTGCCTAACATTCCGAACCCAATATCCTCTGGGGTCCCTTGAAGGTGTAAGGCTCGCATGGTTTTACTGTGTTTGTCCCAGAACAGGCTAGAATCCCCGATTTCAGCGCAACTCTTGCCGATAGAGCAGCGCCAAGCTCTACTCATTGATGGCATGAGCCAGTAGATATTTCGTGTCGTCGAATGGCTAACATCTTTCCTCGATCAAGTAACTATATAGCGCTGAAAGTAATCTTCTGCCTTTTGGTCCTTGGAGGCGCTGCTTCAGCAGCGTACTTTTATTATCTCACTCCGGACTACATGCGGGTCGGATATCAGCCAGTGCAGCCAGTACCGTTCCCCCATGATGTCCATGTAACTCAGCTCGGGATGGATTGCCGATATTGCCACTCGTACGTGCAAGTCTCAGAGCATTCCAATATCCCAACGACACAAACGTGCATGAATTGTCACACTCAGGTCCAACGTAATAATCCGAAGCTTCTTGCGGTACGACAGAGCTGGGAAAGTGGTAGACCCATCAATTGGGTCCGAATTCATCAGGTTCCTGACTTCGCCTATTTTAATCACGCTGTGCATGTCGATCGAGGGATCAGTTGCGTGAGCTGTCACGGAAAGATCAATCACATGGACGTGGTTTATCAAGACCAATCTCAGACGATGGGCTGGTGCTTAAATTGCCATAGACACCCGGAAAACAATCTGCGGCCGGTCAATCAGGTTTTTAATTTGGATTGGAAACCCGACAATGGTGAGTCACAGCAGCAGATTGGATCGGCTCTGAAGCAGCAATGGAATATAAACCCGCCACAGAATTGCGCGGGTTGTCATCGTTAATGAAAACCGTTTTTCAACACCCGCCGGAAACACTGACCGGTAAGCGTTATTGGCGGAGTTTGGAAGAGCTCGCTGATACTCCGGAGTTCCGATCGTGGCTTCATCGCGAATTTCCATCGGGCGCTGCCGAACTCGAATTGGACGGAGTGTCGCGCCGGAATTTTCTGAAGACAATGAGCGCTTCGATGGCACTAGCTGGAATCGGGCTTACCAGTTGCCGTCGTCCGGAGGCCTATCTGGTTCCATACACGAAGAGTGTCGAATGGGTCGTTCCTGGCAAAGCGCTGCTTTACACCACGTCAATGCCGGGCCGCTTAGGTGGAACTCCCCTGATCGCGACCACCTTTGAAGGAAGGCCGACCAAATTGGAAGGTAACCCGCTAGTACCTTCCAGTTCGGGCGGAACGGATCTTTTCACGCAAGCTTCCGTTCTGGATTTGTACGATCCGGATCGAGCTCGAATATTCATGGAAGATGGCAAAGAGAGCTCGTCACAGAAATTCGATGAGTTTTTGACCGGTCTGCAGAAACGGCTTCGGGCTTCTGGCGGAGCCGCGACGGCTATTTTGCTGGATGAGCAATCTGCTCCAACCCGCGATCGCTTGATCAGGGCTTTGCAACAGCAATTTGGCCAGTTGCAGGTCTATTTTGATGAGCCTCTTAGCACTGCTCAGGCACGGAAGGCCACGGAATCTCTTTTTGGTGCTGATATTGTGCTGCGACCGGATTTTGAAAATGCGGATGTGATTCTTTCTTTGGACAGCGACTTTCTGGGCACAGAACAAACCATTCAAGGGACCAGAGACTTTAGTCTCCGACGGCGTGTGAATGGGTCCGCGGACAGAATGAATCGGCTCTATTCAGTAGAAAACCGTTTTACGATCACCGGAGGCATGGCCGATCATCGTCTACGTTGCGCGGCTTCGCAGATTCCGGCTTTTGCCATCCAACTTGCTCAGAAACTAGAAGGCGTAACTGGTGACCGGGTTTTGTCCGGCGTTGTCGGCCAAATGAAGAACCCAGGTCTGCGCTTTGATGATCGATGGATTTCTGAATGCGCAAAGGATTTAGCAAACAGGAAAGGGCGAGCTTTAGTGATGCTTGGACATCGCTATCCGGCCTGGGTCCAGGCGCTCGTTCTGTCGATTAATAACGCGCTTGGAGCTTTTGGTTCAACAATTCAGATCTGTAACGCACCCTCGATTCGCGGAGGTGATTTAGCAAGGTTAGTTGCCGATACGAGGTCAGGCCGAATCAAAAGTCTTCTTATACTCTCTGGAAATCCAGCCTACACGGCGCCGGCGGATGCAAACTGGCTAGATGTTCAGAAGGCTATTCCTGAAGTTGTGCGTCTTGGGTATTATCCGGATGAAACTTCGGTACGAGCGACTTGGACAGTTCCGGAGGCGCATTTTTTGGAGTCTTGGGGCGACCAGCGAGCCACGGATGG
>JAFAXJ010000016.1 GCA_019241095.1 Verrucomicrobiota bacterium
TTTCTCCATGCTTACGGCAATAGCCGCTGATTTACCACGCGGCGCATCGGTCGAAGCGATACAAAACACTAAAGGTCCGCTCCGGATCGCTTTTCTGAGCTTTCAGAACAACCCATTCTGGTTTCCGGTACGGGACGGGGCCGAAGCGGTAGCACAATATCTCAAAGGCCAAAAGGTCCAGGTCGACTACACGGTTCTTGGAGACAATCTGACTGCTGAAGCAGTGGTAAGCGGAATCGAGACCGCGATAGCCAAAAAATATAATGGCATCGTTGTCGTCCCGATTTTTGACGGAACGGCAAATGTAATCAACGAAGCAGTCGACGCTGGAATACCAGTAGTTAACATTATTGCTGAAGGGGCTACACCTTCTAAGCGGTTGCTTTTTATCGGGCAGGATGCACGAGCGGCAGGGGAACAAATTGGTAAGTTCATTGAGCAATATACAGGCGGCAAAGGCAAGGTTGGAGTGATCACAGGTTACTTTGGGGCAACCCAGCATAATGATCGAATGAACGGAGCCATAGATTACGTGAAAAAGGCTTGCCCTGGCATTCAAATTATTGGGCCATTCGAGAATCAGGACAAAGCAGAAGTTGCTTACAGTCTTACCCAGGACATGTTAACTCGTTACCCTGATCTCAAGATGGTCTATGTAACGGCTGGCGGCCCATTCGGAGCTGCTAAGGCGGTTACAGACGCAAAGTTAATCGGGAAAGTGGGCGTAATCGGATTTGATCATACTCCGGAAAATCTGGAGTACCTGAAGACGGGAGCCATGGTTGGATTGTTAGATCAGGCACCCTTTCAACAAGCATGGGACGGCACGGTACGGCTTTATAATTACTTGGTTTCTGGTAAAGCTCCCGAACAATCGGTCATCCGGGTTCAAGGAACGATTCTTACCCCTGAGAGTTATGCAAAGCAGTCCGCGACTCGCTAATCGTGCTGCGACTCTATGCGCCGACTGTTCCATGGGACCATGATTCCCATGAGGCGTAATGGGGACTTTTGGACTCATTTAAGTGGCATGCCATGAAGGCAGTTCTTGCTTTGCGCGGTATATCAAAATCGTTCTCTGGGGTAGAAGTGTTGCATTCCATTGATCTGGATTTCTATCCAGGCGAGGTGCTAGCTCTATTAGGAGAAAACGGGGCTGGCAAAAGCACTTTGATGAACATTGTGTCCGGTAACCTGCAATCGGACTCTGGCGCGATCCATTGGGACGGCGCTCCAATCGAAATCACTCACACGGCACTGAGCCTTCGCATTGGCATCGCTCACATTCATCAGGAACTATCTTGCATTGGTGCCCTTACGGTAATGGAGAACCTTTTCCTGAATGATTATTGTTCCGGGCGATTCGGACTGATAGATCGGCGCGCTATGCTGAAAAAAGCGCGCGCCTTACTTGCGCGGGTAGGTGGTGAACATATCTCGCCGGAGGCCGAGGTTGTCCACCTTGGGATAGCCGACCAGCAAATCGTCGAAATTGCCAAGGCCATTTCACGTCATCTGCGTTTGCTCATCATGGATGAACCCACCTCTTCCCTCACTGCGCATGAAGCAGCCGCCTTGTTCCGCATTGTCCGTGAGCTTCGAGCTAGCGGGGTTTCAATTGTGTTTATTAGCCATCGTTTGGAGGAAGCACTGGAGTTGGCAGACCGTGCTGCGGTGCTGCGCGACGGCACGCTCGTTAGTGATCGCCCTATTCATGAAGCAAGCACTCAATCGCTCATCTCAGACATGGCGGGGCGAGCATTCACCTTCGCTGAACGCAAACCGGTTCAACCCCTTGAAAACGCACCTGTTCTTCTCGAGGTCAAACAGGTGACAGAACGAACGGGACTGGGGCCGTTTTCATTTTCTTTGCGAGCCGGAGAAGTCTTGGGAATATTTGGGCTGGTAAGTTCCGGACGTTCAGAACTCCTGGAGCTGCTTTGCGGGATTCGGCATCCAGCATCTGGTGAAATTATTTTATACGAGAATCATCCGACACCAGCCAGTCCGGTAGACAGTTGGCGTCGCGGCATTGCATTCCTTCCGGAAGGTCGTAAAAAGAATGGGATCTTCCCGCAATTGACCGTTGCAGAAAATATCGCGCTAAGCGCAAGAAATGTTTGGCGCGTACTTTTCACGAATTCACGTTCGGAACGAGATTCTACTAACGAATTGTATAATCGGCTCAAGATTAGAGCGACAGGTCAGAACCAGGAAATCCTCTATCTAAGCGGAGGCAATCAACAAAAAACCATTCTCGCTCGATGCTTAGCCGTGCGGCCGCGGATCCTGTTATTAGACGAGCCAACACACGGTGTAGACGTTCGAACAAAGGCAGAACTGTACCGGATGATTGATGAACTCGCTGCGCAAGGCTTGGGCATTGTGTTAGTATCATCCGAGCTACCCGAAATTCGGGCGTTGGCTTCTACGATCCTTGTGTTGGCTGGCGGAAAGCTAGTATTCCAGAAGTCAAATACCGGACTTGATGACCGCGTTTTGCTGGAAGCAGCTTTTCAGCATAACACAATGGAGATCTCCAAAGATTATACATTAAACAGCAGAAACTAGAGATGGCCCCTACCACTATCGAGGAATTAACGCCTGACCCTCCGATTCGTTGCCGCGACTACATAATTGGCTGTGTAGGCGCTGGATTCATCATGGCGGATGTCCAGATCGCAGCCTATCGCAAGGCTGGATTCAAGATTGGCGCGATCGCTTCCAGAACTGAGTCACATGCTAAGCAAGTCGCCGAAAGATGGAACATAGAACGCGTTTATGCCGGCCCCTCAGAGCTCATTCAAGATCCGGGGGTGGAGATTGTCGATTTGGCGTTTCCGCCGGACCAGCAGCCTGAGCTCGTTCGTCTGGCGCTGAAGCAGAAACACGTTCGAGGAATCTTGGCGCAAAAACCGCTCGCGATGAATTTTGCTCTGGCTCGCGCTCTAGTGCATGAAGCAGCGCAAACCGACAAGGCAATCTCGGTCAATCAAAATATGCGATATGACCAGTCCATGCGGGTCTTAAAACAGGTTCTGGTTAGGGGGGATCTGGGACAGCCAGTCATGGCAACGATCGACATGCGAGCTATTCCCCATTGGCAGCCTTTTTTGGCCGAGTATGAGCGTCTTACGCTGCTCAATATGAGCATTCATCACTTGGACGTACTCCGGTTCTTGTTTGGTGAACCCACAGAAATCTTCACTTCGACAAGAGCGGATCCCCGCACCCCGTTTTCGCATCAGGATGGGATTTGCGTTTCCACGCTAAACTTTGAAAACGGAGTTCTCGCTGTCTCACTGGAAGATGTCTGGTCGGGTCCCAAAGAAAAAGACTTCGATTCCGATATTTACATTAAATGGCGAGTAGAAGGCACAGAAGGAGTAGCGCAAGGAACGATCGGCTGGCCTGACTACCCCGACGGTTCGCCTTCTACCTTCCGACTTAATTCCCGGCGAACTACCGAAGGGAAATGGATAGAACCAACCTGGCAGACACGTTGGTTTTCGGACGCTTTTGCAGGCGTCATGGAGCAATTGCAATATGCAATAAAAAACGGCACGGAACCCGTGCTGTCATTAGCTGACAATTTGAAAACCATGGCGTTGGTAGAGGCCGGATATGTTTCTATTAAGGAGCGGCGCGCGGTCAGGCTCTCTGAATTTCTTACAGATATAAATCGCTAATACATAACGTTCTTCCCACTCTCATCTACTATGTTACAAGTTGGAATCTTTACGGGATATTTCCCCTACACGCTGAAGGAGCAGGCGCAGAAAATACGCGACATTGGCTTCAATACTGTTCAACTTGACCTCGCGTTCAAGGATATAGACTTTTCCAATCCCAGATCAATTAACCAAGAGAAAGCAAAAACGGTTCGGGAAACCTTTCGGGACTACAATCTCCCGATCTGTTGCATATCGGGTTACACCAATATTATCCACCCTGACCCAGAGCAGAGGCGGAAAAAATTAGATTACCTTCTAAAGATCATTAAGAAAGCTCGGTCTTTCGGCTCGCCTTACGTGATCTCTGAAACCGGCACTTATAATCCTGATTCCGATTGGGTGTCTCACCCAAAAAACAAAACGGAAGAAGGATTTCAAGAGTGCAAAAAGGTAATCAAAGAGTTAGCTCAGACCGCCTTTGACCATGGATCAACTTTTCTTATGGAAACTTATGTGAACAATGTAGTTGGTTCTGTGGAAGAGACTGTCCGGATGTTTGCTGAAGTAGACCATCCAGGACTAGGGCTTTTGATGGATCCAACCAACTATTTTGAAGCTCACAATTTTCTTCAGATGGATTCGATTTTAAGGCAAATCTTTGACACTTTATCGGACAAAATAAAAATCGCGCATGCGAAAGATGTTAAGCTTTCGGAAGGCGATACAAGCGAGAAGCACGCTGAAATTGACGCTTCCGAATCGCACACCTTCCGAGGAGTAGGAGCAATCGAGCTGCCAGCCCCAGGATTGGGATCTCTCAATTATGATCTTTACTTGCAACGGTTAGCGCGCAAACACCCTAACATTCCGATTATAATCGAGCATTTGGAAGAGAGCGACGTTGCTCGGGCAAAAAAATTTCTCGATCACAAACTAAGGACAAACGGACTTTAAGCATTTATGTCGACTCTCTACGGTTCAGCATGGACTCGGCGCCAAATCTCACAACGTTCTGGAGCACTGTCCCAATTTGCCGGAGTGAGACTGATGCAACTTGAGGATGGCTTGGAACGAGGCATTCGAATGCTGGAGTTTAGAACCGGCTCCGGGCTCCGGTTTACAGTCCTTGTCGATCGTGCATTCGATATCGCAGATTGCGAATATCGCGGTGCCGCGATTGGATGGCATTCTCCTGCTGGATTTCGGCATCCTGGGTTACACGAGTACGAAGGCGAAGGCGGTCTTGCCTGGTTGCGTTCCTTTTCCGGACTGATCGTGACCTGCGGCCTGGATCATATTCTCTTTATGCATTCCGATTCGGCAGAACATTACCATTATGTTTACCGGCGCAGCGTAGACAGTTCTATTCATGGTCGGATCGGAACGATCCCTGGTCGACTACTCAGTTACGGAGAGGAGTGGCAGGGAGACGAATGCCTTCTCTACTGTGAAGGTCTGATGCAGCAGGCTACGGTGTTCGGTGAGGATTTACATTTGATTCGGCGAATCGAGACTGTAATCGGCTCCCGCGAGATCCGCCTGTTTGACCGTGTGATCAATCATGGATTCTATCGGACACCGCACATGTTTTTATACCATATAAACATCGGATTCCCGATGTTAGACGAAGGCAGCTTATACATCGCGCCCGTAGCAGAAACCGTTTGGGCCGCTCATGAAACGAGTTACGAAGAACAAAAAGTTGGCTATCAGCGGCTCCCCGGACCGAAAACTAACTTTCACGAACAGGTTTGGCAACACACTATGAGAACCGATCCGGACGGAAAGGTTCCGGTCGCGATAGTTAACCCTCATTTTGAAAATCGAGGGATAGGCTTCCTTGTGGAGGTAAATAAAAATGAATTTCCTTGCCAGTTCGAATGGCAAAACTTCCAGGAAGGGCAGTATGTGATCGGTATTGAACCGTCCACGAATCATGTCTTTGGAAAACCTTTTGCGAAAGAAAGAGGAGAGTTGATATGGCTGGAACACGGCGAAGAAAGACAATATCACACGCGATTTCAAGTTCTGGACGGCGCCGCGGATATTGAGTCGGCTCTGCGTCGGATCAAAGAGATCGCAACGCAACCCGATGCCGACTACCCTCAACCGACAGGTTCTTGGGAGCCGATAGCGCCAACCGAAGCGAAAACGACATGAATCTGGCGGGAAAACGAGTGCTTATCACGGGAGCTACCGGCGGCTTAGGTTCGGAAGCCTGCATAACGTTCCTGGAGGCGGGCTGTGAGGTGTTCGCACTCGACATAAAGCCGGAACACGGAGCACTCCTGGAGCAAACAACCCGAAAATCAGGTAAACTGG
>JAFAXJ010000032.1 GCA_019241095.1 Verrucomicrobiota bacterium
TTCGTTAAGCATGATGAAAGCCCTTCGATGTTCGCGAGGAGCCTAGCGCGGCACAGCCTTGCTCTCGAGCGCCGGTTGGCTGCTTTCGTGGGGCCAAATCTAAGTTCCATAGAGACGGTCGCCGTAGTCTCCCAAACCCGGCAGGATATACTTCCGGGAATCGAGGGTTCGATCCAGCATTGCAGCGTAGATTGGGATTTCCGGATCGGATGCCTCAATGGCGGAAACTCCTTCCGGAGCTGCAACGACACAGACTAAAGCGAGTTGTTTGCAACCCAGCCCCTTTAACAGGTTAATTGATTGCCTCGCAGATCCGCCGGTAGCCAACATCGGATCCAGCACCAATACCCTTTTGCCCACCGCCGATGGGAGTTTGGAATAATAATTCCGGGCGAGGGCGGTGACATGGTCCCTTTCCATGCCAATGTAACCGACGCTCACGTTTGGAAAAAGATCGGTAAAAGAAGGAACCATGGCTATCCCAGCACGGAGAACCGGAACGACCAACAATCCTTCGCTCAAACGATTACCTGAGCAAACCTCCAACGGTGTTTCGACCATAACCGATTCTATTGACAAATCCTTTGTCGATTCTAACGCCAGCAAGAGACCTATCCGATATGTCAGCTCCCTGAACTCTTGAGGTTGCGTTTCCCGGTTGCGTAATTGAGTGACTAGATGATCAGCAAGCGGGTGGTTTAGCAGGCGCAACATGATGAATTGTTTCAGCGACCCGCATCATAGAGCTTTCAGTCAGAATCGCCAACTGAGAGTTCATGGGTAAGAGACACTAGCGACCGACGTTATCGCGGATTAGATTGCGAGCTATTGAGAGCAGAACCTGCTACTGAGCAGAAACCTGCTCCGACTGTAGCGGGTGTTCAAGCCGGGAAGGCGAAACCATAGAAACTATTCCTCGGACCGCCTGCTCTAAGTTCGTGTAGATTCCGCCTACCGTCGACTCTCGAATACCGCGCAGAACTCTTGCGGCACCTTCCGGAGGCAAGCTCCAAAGTCCAATTAGAATGACAGCTTCCGGCAACAATATCTGAATCGAGTGCGCCATTTTCCCGACCGACATCGCTGAGCGCGATTCTACGGCTGAAACGACCACCCACTTGGGCGATAGCGCTTGCAGTTGTTGAATCTTCTCTGAGCGAAGAATGCGAGACGAAAGTAAGTGACTCTGAACTCCTTCGGTTTCTAACAAACGCGCCAAGACGCGTCCGACCAGTTCATCTCCCCCTCCCACGAAGGGCAGAATGACAAGATTAGACTGCTCCGGATTGTCAGACGTTTCGGGCAAATTGGCGGGGTTAGGAGCTACCATTTCGTCAATCAATTGCCGCATTTGCTCATGAATTCTGACCTTTGTCTGGATCGCGCTTGATCCCGGGAAAACGTCGTTTTCCAAGGAACGAATGGCTGGCAGTATCAGCTCCTCAGCGGTTTGCATGGAAAGCTGCATATCGCTCAGCTCGTGGAGAAGCGCTCTGGCCTCAGGTAAACGTCCCTCGGTCAACAAGCGGATCAATTTAGTCTCAAAAGGGGTCGGAGGATCAGACGCGAGCAGAACGCTGCAGATGTGAAATGCTGGAAAGTAACGACCTAAAACGACCAGGCAAGCAGTTAGCGGGATGGCAAGGAGCAGTCCAATCGGTCCCCAGAGCCAAGTCCAGAATAGAGCCGATATGATAATAGCAAGGGGTGACATCCCCGTACTTCCGCCAAGAACAAACGGCTCAACCACATTGTTCGTGAACAGCTCAAGAAATATGTAGAGGCCAATGGTCATTAGAGGCTGATTCCAACTAGTGGAGATAGCAAAAGACAGAATCAGCGGAAAGGCAGCGGAAATCCAAAGCCCAACATAAGGAAGGAACCTTAGTATCAAGGTGAGTACAGCCCAGAGTAACGCGTTTGGAATCCCGATGAAATAAAGAGAAATTCCTAACACAAGTGCGTAAACCCCGTTTACTTGCAATTGCGCCAGCAGAAAGCCGCTCAGTCTTGCGCCAGCCTCGTCAACCGCTAAAGTCGTCGTAACCAGACGCGAATGCCCGATCAAACGAAGAAATCGCTTTCGGAGCCGCTTACGCTCTAGCAGCATGAAGACCACCAGAACGATAACCACCGCGAACTCTCCGATCGGCCCGAGAACCGGCGATATGCCATTGCGTAAAGCAGCAATGGTTGTATCGGCGCCAGTGACAATCTGAACTTTTTGAGGCTGCTGCACCTCGCGAGAAGTCTCACTGGCCTTGGTGAGATCGTTCGCCAACACCGTAATGTTTCTTACGGCCGTGTTGAGAGGGCCATTCGAGCCTTTCTGTACCTCAGCAAGTTTAGCTTGGATATTATCGCGATACTTAGGCAGAGTATTGATGAGGTCGACAGCCTGGACTGAGAGGGTTGCGCTGAGTCCTCCAATAATCGCAAATGCTATTGCCACCACTAAGGCGACGGCTAAAAGCGGAGGAACCCGCCAGCGTTCCAATTTTGTAACAATCGGGGCTAACAAAAAGCTGATTATTACTGCCAAAAGGATTGGCAATAGAAACGGCTCTCCCCACGACAGAGCAGCAAAAACGATCGCTACATACGCTAGCTCCAGCAGCCTTTTTAATTCGACCGACTTAATGACCTCCTGATTGTCCGGCATGCGTTTTTTCTCTACGGCTGAGATGTTCCCGTGATTTACATTTGGCTTCGATTCTCACCGGGAATGCGACTCTATCCAGTTTAGCTGCAACCCCGCTTTTGGGCCAAGCTAAACCGATAAGTCATTCCAATATCATTGCGAATTGTCGGCAAATCATGCAACGAGTTTGAAAGTGAAATAGATAATGACTGTCGCAATTTGGCTTGAGGAACACAGCGCAATCTACAAAGATTCTGCTTTGCAATTCCTTTCCGGGGGGAATAATCAGGCAAATGAACGTGTTTCGGGCTGATGACAAAAGATATAGGGACCATAGAGATAATAAACTCAGCCGATCGAGCGCCTATATCGCGCAAGCGACCGGGGCCGGCTCTTCGGGAGCGCTCGCGATAGGAGCCCTGGCCATTGGCGGCTTTGTCATGGCCTTCGTCGTCATCGGGCGTTTGATCATCCGACAAGTACTTGTGCAGCGCATGCACTTACATCGATTGAAGATAGACAATTTGGAGGTGGATGAATTGCGCGTGCGCAAACTGAACGTGGTTGAGAACGAGAAGGGCATCTGAGTCAGACAGGCGCGACGTACTCAGAGACGCCCTGACGAAAGGATCTATAAAGACTGATCTTGACTCCCTACCCGTGCTGCTTTACCAACTAGCGGAGCTTGAGGCGGTGATTGGGTTTAATGCACTTCGCTTGCTTCGCAGGCGGAGCTACCGTCAAGGTTATTAATCACTTATCATGTTTTCACATTTCCCTTTTTCCAGAGTTAACTGGTTAATCAGTTCGTTCTTGATCGGAACGCTTTTTCTTGCTGTTACATGCGTGCCGCTTTACATCGGTTTTTTTGGTATTGATTGTTTTCAGATTTGTTTGTTCTTGGCGATGTTTTTCGCAACTGGGTTTTCTATCACTCTTGGCTATCACCGGCTCTTTTCCCATCTCACTTTTCAGGCCTACTGGCCTGTGAAGCTATTCACGTTAATTTTCGGAGCCGCAGCGTTCGAGAATTCGGTTTTGCTCTGGTCTTGTGAGCATAGACGGCATCACAAACATGTCGACGAGGACGAAGAGGATCCTTACTGCATTTCCAAGGGCCTGTTCCATGCTCACATTGGCTGGCTCTTGTTCAAGGTTCAGCCTGACCCTCCGTTCGATAACGTGACCGATCTGCAAAAAGACCCGCTCATCTGTTGGCAGCATAGATATATTCATCTCTTGGCGGTGTTATTCGGCTTCGTCCTGCCGGCGGCAATCGGCTTCGTCTGGGGCGGTTGGAAGACGGCGCTTGGTGCTTTTTTGATCGCCGGTATCGCGCGTGTAGTCGTGGTTCAGCATTGCACCTTTTGCATCAATTCACTTTGTCACTATCTTGGCAACCAGCCGTACTCGTCCCGCTGTAGCGCACGGGACTCTTGGTTGATGGCACTCCTCACTTTTGGGGAGGGTTACCACAACTATCATCACGAATTTCAACACGACTACCGCAACGGCGTTAAGCCTTGGCAATTCGATCCAACCAAATGGACGATTTGGTTACTTTCAAAGGCAGGTCTTGTTAGGAATCTTCGTCGAGTAGCGCCCGAAAAAATTGCCTTGGCAGAACTGGCAGAAGCACAACGCCGCCTCGAAGAAAAGTTGGCAACCCCTGGATTAACAGCGGCAAGCGCTGCCTATATTAACCGTGCGTGTCATCGGCTTCAAACGCTCGCCCAAGAGTGGAGCCAGCTCAAAGCAGCTCAGATCGAGATCACCCGGGAAAAGCTAATTGAACTGCGTGCTGAAATTCGAGCCGCGATGTGTACGCTACGAGTGACTGGATTATCCGAAGCACAAGCTGTGTAGGTACTATCCGTACTTCGTAGACCGCTCTGCAGTGTTGGTACGGGCAGCTGGAGTTGAAAAGCAGGTACAAGCGTTCAGGTGCTTTTGCACGCGTCTTTAGGAAATCGCTTGATTCCGCCAAGGACTCGGGCAAA
>JAFAXJ010000198.1 GCA_019241095.1 Verrucomicrobiota bacterium
GCGAAGGGCAAGGAGGTGATGGAAGCGTTTTTAAAATCACCAAACGCCAAGGATATAAACGTCCTTTTTGCCCACAATGATGACATGGCATTGGGAGCGATCCAGGCCATGGAAGAAGCTGGCATTAAGCCGGGCCAGGATATAAAAATCGTTTCGATTGACGGCGTTCGAGGAGCATTTGAAGCAATGAAGGATGGAAAGTTGAATGTCACGGTCGAATGCAATCCGCTGCTCGGGCCGCAGTTGTTCGACCTGATTGAGAAACTAGCGAATAAGCAAGAGGTTCCAAAGCGCGTCGTCAGCCAAGAAGGCGTTTACGACCAAGCCCAGGCAGCCGCTGAACTGCCAAAGAGACAATACTAGTCGTTCTTTCATACCATATTTGGGCCAAAGCGGGCGCTCGGAACAAAGCCGAGCGCACGAAATTGCGCCACAGTCGTCCAGTGGCTGACTTACTTTTAGAGATTATTGGGCTAACAAAAAGCTTTCCAGGGGTCAAGGCACTGGATGCAGTGGATTTCGCACTTCAACGGGGTGAAATCCATGCTCTGATGGGCGAGAACGGCGCAGGAAAGAGTACTCTCATCAAAGTACTCACGGGAGTCACTCCTCGTTGCGCTGGAGAAACGCGATTGGAAGATAAGATCATTGCACCGAGATCACCGCGCGAAGCAGAGGTTCTTGGTATCAGTACTGTGTATCAGGAAATTAATCTGATTCCACATTTGTCTGTGGCTGAAAATATTTGTCTTGGCCGCCAGCCCACTTGGCTCGGTGCTATTCGCTGGCGCGCCATTGCGAAACGAGCACGCGCAGCACTGGCCCGGCTTGATCTACTTATTGACGTCAATCGTCAGCTCTCCTCTTATTCAATTGCTATTCAGCAGCTGGTTGCGATTGCCCGTGCACTCGACGTTTCGGCCAGGTTACTGATTCTCGATGAGCCGACCTCTAGCCTGGATCGGACTGAAGTTGAAGAGTTGTTCGGCAAACTCAGGAAACTGCGGGAGACTGGACTCGGCATCATATTCATTACGCATTTTCTTGATCAAGTTTACGAGATCTCCGATTCGATCACGGTCCTACGCAACGGCTGCAGAGTCGGTTGTTTTGCGACTAAAGACCTCCCGCGTATCAAACTGGTTGCTCTTATGATCGGCAAAGCCGTTGATCAAGTGGAAGCTCTCGAGCAAAAGCGTGCCAGCACAGCCTCTATCAGATCGGGAGCACCTACCTTAGAAGCTCGCGGGTTGGCTCGAAAAGGTTATCTGCGACCTCTCGATCTAGATATCCGGCCCGGAGAGGTGGTCGGACTGGCCGGTCTTCTTGGATCTGGCCGGACCGAAACGGCTAAACTCCTGTTTGGCGTTGATCGAGCAGATCAGGGTACTGTTCGGATGAACCGGAAGGAAGTCAGGTTTAATTCGCCGCGCTCGGCAATCCGCCACGGAATTGCTCTAACCCCAGAGGACCGCAAAGCTGCCGGTATTATTCCGAACCTAACCGTGCGGGAGAATATTGTTTTAGCGCTGCAGGCGAGTCGAGGAAGCTGGAGACGTTTTTCCGTTGCCGAGCAGGGGAAGCTGGCCGATCGATTTATTCAGGCGATGGCGATAAAGACTCCGAGCCGAGAGCAGGTTGTTCGCAATCTGAGCGGTGGAAATCAGCAAAAAGTTCTTCTCGCCAGATGGTTAGCGACCGAACCAAAGCTGTTTATTCTTGATGAGCCTACCCGAGGGATTGACGTGGGAGCAAAGGCTGAAGTAGAAAGATTGATCCAATCCCTTCGGCAGGATGGTTTGGCGGTGCTCTTTATCAGTTCCGAGTTGGAAGAAATAGTGCGCCATAGTCAGCGGATTGTGGTTTTACGCGATCGCAGGAAGGTGGATGAATTAATAGAAGGTGAGATTTCTGAGGAAGCTATCATGAAGTCCATAGCGACTCACAATCTGGAGCGACCGGCCGCATGATCGATTGGGTTTCTGACCTGCTATTCTGGATAGTTTTTGGCTCAATTCTGTTTTCGTTGCGGGGTCAAAGAATTTTCTGGACCGTGGGCGCGCTTGGTCTGTTGCTGCTATTCAACCAGTTTTTCACTCCGGGCTTTTTTCGTATTCAGGTGCTCGAGGGACATTTGTACGGCTCTCGAATCGATGTGCTGAATCAAGGCGCAAAGGTAATGCTTTTGTCGCTGGGGATGGTTTTAGTGATCGCGACGGGTGGAGTTGATCTTTCGGTCGGCGCCGTGATGGCGATTGCCGCCGCAGTTTCCTCCCGATTGCTTGTAACCGAGCATCAGCCCGCCGGCATCTCGATTGCAGCCGCCCTTGTGGTCTCCACCTTAGCGGGAGCTTGGAACGGTGTGCTCGTCGCGGGATTTGAGATTCAACCGATTGTAGCCACCCTCGTATTGATGGTGGCGGGGCGCGGCCTCGCGCAATTGATCACTGAAGGTCAGATCATCAACTTTCTTGATCCGACGATGGTCTACCTTGGAAATGGGCACCTATTCGCTTTTCCTTTCACTCTCACGCTTGTTCTTTTTATGCTGGGGGCTGCCTTTTTTTTCGTTCGACGCACAGCGTTGGGACTGTTTATCGAGTCGGTTGGCGATAACGCCGAAGCCAGCCGTTACACTGGGATCAATGCCAAGCAGGTGAAGTTTCTGGTCTATACTTTTTCCGGGTTCTGCGCCGGGCTTGCAGGACTGGTCGCCTGTTCAAATATCAAGAGCGCGGATGCAAACAATATCGGTTTGTATCTGGAACTGGATGCAATCCTCGCTGTCGTGGTTGGCGGCACCTCGCTGCAGGGAGGTCGTTTTTATCTGGCCGGCGCCTTAATCGGAGGTCTCTTTATCCAGACGTTAACTACCACGTTGTATGCCAGGAACGTGAGTTCCGATATTTCGCCTGTACCAAAAGCTTTGGCCATCATTGCGGTATGCCTATTCCAGAGCGAATCCTTCCGCACGCGGCTCTCGCGTCTCAGTCGGCCATTTGAGAGGATTCTGCGTCCCTTTATTCAGCCGGTTCGAAAGCCAATCACGATGATCTCGCATGACTCGCCTAAACGCTAAGTACATTCCACTCCTGGCCACGGGTATTGTCTTGCTGGCACTCTTCAGCACCGGCTCGCTGCTCTACCCAAATTTTGGCACTCCTCGAGTGATCGTGAACCTTTTGAACGATAGTGCGTTCGTGGGAGTTGCGGCAGTGGGAGAGTCATTCGTGATTTTATCCGGCGGAATCGACCTCTCAGTGGGTTCAATGGTCGCTTTTGTGGGCATATTGATCGCCAGGCTTATTCAGGTCGGCTGCGATCCTTTCTTGGCAATGAGTGTCGCGCTTTGTGTGGGAACCGCAGCTGGAGCTGTCATGGGCAGTTTGATCCACTTCTTCGACCTGCCCCCATTTCTGGTGACGCTTGCCGGTCTTTTCTGCCTGCGTGGCCTGGGTTTTCTGATTTATCCCGAGTCGATTGGAATTGACCATCCTTTTTATGGTCAGGTGCTGCCCCAGCTT
>JAFAXJ010000462.1 GCA_019241095.1 Verrucomicrobiota bacterium
TGCTTCTTAGGTTGTGGTTTGCTCACTCCAACCTCTTACCATGACCTCCTTTTTTGCTGAACCTTCGGCACACTACCTCTTCCTCCCGCTGGAAGAGCGCGCTCTTTTCACGCGCACTCGGAATTTGGGTTAATTCCAATCGGCTTACAAAGGGGTAGTTGGACAGGTAACAACCATTTTCGAAAAAAAATTGCCCTTAGGTTGTACGTGAGATGCGCTAGCACTTATCACCTTCCAGCTACCTCCGCCTGCTGAACCCGCACCACCCGCTTTTATCCGCTCGACCAGCTGAGAAACTTCAATGCTGCTCCCTAGTGGCCGGGACAAACATCAGGATCAATACTGCAGCCAGGGTCATGGTCCCAGCCAGCATCAGCAGTCCCGACGTAGAACGCTTGGTCATATCGTTCAACCAGCCAACCAGAAAAGGAAGTACGAATCCCCCCAGATTACCCACTGAATTCACCAACGCGATGCCCGCCGCGGCGGAAGAACCGCTTAAGACGGCAGCCGGCATCGGCCAGAATAAAGGGAAGGTAGAAAGAACGCCTATTGCTCCAAGTGAAAGACCGGCAATCGCAAACACGGTTTGATGAGCAAACCATGCGCTGAAAACCAATCCGACCGCCCCAAGCAGCGCAGCAGTCGCAAAATGCCAGCGCCGTTCCCGGTTGCGATCTGAACTCCAACCAAACCAGATCATAGCCACTGCTGCGAGCCCGTATGGAATAATGGTTAGTAACCCAATGATAAGCGGATCCTTGACACCGGTGTCCTTGATGAGCTGTGGCAGCCAGAATCCGATTCCGTAAAGCCCGCCTGCACAGCAAAAATACACGAAACAGAACAGTAATAGCCGCGGTTCAAAAAAGATTTTCGCAAGCGGGATTTTCTCCTTCCGCTGGTCTTCCGTAC
Source organism: Verrucomicrobiota bacterium (assembly GCA_019241095.1). GTDB lineage: Bacteria > Verrucomicrobiota > Verrucomicrobiia > Chthoniobacterales > JAFAMB01 > JAFAXJ01. The sequence continues at coordinate 916 of JAFAXJ010000462.1, forward strand.
GTAAATTCTCCTCCAATTGCCGTTTTTCGGCTTCTGCGAGCCATTCCGCTTGCCGAATTCCGTTTGGCAGCATGAATGGCACGAGCACACCGATCAGCACAGAGGGCAGACCCTCAAGGAGAAAAAGCATTTGCCAATTCCGTAGCCCTGAAGAATCGGCAAACGCGTGCATGATCCAGCCCGAGATGGGCGCCCCGATGACGCCGGTAAGAGCAATTCCAGACATGAAGAGCCCGACCACGTGAGCCAGCCGTTTAGAGGGAAACCAAAACGTGAGATAGAGAATAATTCCTGGAAAGAAGCCGGCTTCCGCCGCTCCAAGTAGAAATCGAAGCAGATAGAACCAGAAGGCCGAAGTGACAAACATCGTCAGCGAGGATATGATCCCCCAACTGATCATGATCCGCGCAATCCAGAAGCGCGCTCCTACTCGCTCGAGGATCAGATTACTGGGCACCTCGAAAATGAAATAGCCGACAAAAAAAATGCCCGCGCCGAAAAAGAACACGCTATCACTGAATTTGAGATCCGACTGCATCTGTAATTTCGCAAAACCGACGTTCACTCGATCGAGATACGCCGCGATATAACAGAGAAAAAGAAACGGAACGAGACGTCGGATGACCTTGGAATAGGTCATAGCTTCAGTCTCCACAGAAGGAGCGAGGGAGGGGAACGTCATACTTGACCTAGACTGAAACCTATGTGCCTGATCAGCGCCACTGTTAATTGGCCCACCGCTTCGAGAGTATCGCATTCGGCGGGCCAGCCCGGAGATCCCCCCTTACCACGCGACCGATTTTTTGGGCAGGGTCGTATCTCCGGGGCGACCCTGCTCTTGTGGGGAACAACTTCCCCTCGAGACAAGTGTCGTTACACGACATAATACCAGGCTGTCAGTCTTACTTTGTTTCCCTATCCAGAACGAGGCTTTCGAGTAAAGGCAATAAACCGGGTCCTAAGCGTCGGATTTCCAAGCGATGGGCTGCAGATACTTTGCCAAGAACTTTGGTCCCGGAACGGCTCAATTTTACCAGGACTTTGCGGCGGTCGTCAGGATCAGGTTGACGCTCAACCAGATTCTGCGCAGCAAGGCGATTTATCAACTCAACGGCAGCATGGTGCACAATCTGGAGTTGCTCTGCCAATTCTCCAACCGTAACGAAATCCCGGTCCGGAAAACCTTTTATAGCCAACAGAGCCTGATACTGCCGAGGGGTAACACCCGCAGTTTGGGCGGCTTCCTGGCTAAATTGAAGGAACCGACGGAGATGATAGCGGAATCTCGCTAACATCTCATATTCGGCTTTTGTTAGGAGATGCGAACTAGTCTGTTTTGGAGCACGCATCGGTAATCAATGTTCGTGGGAAGTTAAGCACGCCAAGCGCAGGTAATAAATATGCATAACCTACCGATGCGCAACTCTGATTACTGCGTTAACGATGCATTTGGGGCAAGAGGCTGGGTAGCATCTCCGAGGCGACCGGTGCGTGCGGTCATCGCGGAGGTCTGACGCCTACCGAACTTGGAATGCACAATTTTTGGTATCTTAACGAAGGCCTTTTCAGGTGTTGGTAACGCGTTCGCGTGCAGCCCGGTATTCGTCGACTACCAATCTGGTCAATTCTTCAATTGAGGTGTCGCTAGTCCGACTATTAAATGATATCTCCCCGTTCTGAAGCAGGTTAATCCGGTCGCAAACATCGAAAATCTGGGCGTAATTATGTGCAACAACTATTATCGATACTTCGCCCTTGTCTTTCAAGCGGCGAATCAGGTCGAGAATGATTGCACTCTCTTTGACGCCCATCGCTGCTGTCGGTTCATCCAGCAACAGAATCTTGGCGTCGCTGAAAACCGAACGGGCTACGGCTATGGCTTGGCGCTGGCCGCCGGAAAGCTTTGAGATTTGAACATCTAACGAGGGAATATTGACGCGCATTGCCGTCAAGTGTTCTTTGGCCTTACTCCGCATCAGACTATCGTTAAGGATTCCGAGTGGCCCCCAAGACCGGATTTCACGTTGCAGAAACATGTTCCGATACACATTTAACTCGTTGATGAGAGCGAGATCCTGGTACACTGGCTCAATCCCAAGTGCTCTCGCGTGACTGACAGATCGTAGATGCACCTCTTGGCCTCGCAGAAGAATCCGGCCGCTATCAGGCCGGTGAAATCCAGTTAAGATTTTCATTAACGTGGATTTGCCAGCTCCGTTGTCACCTAGCAACCCAAGTACTTCCCCTTGTTCCAACCGAACCGAAGCTTTCTTCAGGGCTACAACGCGCCCGAAAGCCTTTGATAGATTCTCAGTCCGAAGCGCTTCCATCTCATCTACCGCCTCCGGCTGCACGCAACCGGCTCAGGCGAACGTTAACAAACATAGTGACTAAGATTGCGAGACCAAGGATCATGTCAAAAGTATAAGCGCTAACTCCCGACAATGTGAATCCGTCCTTTAACACTCCAAGTACAACAGCCCCAAACAGAGCGCCAATTATCGTTCCTGACCCGCCTGTCAGGAGAGTTCCACCAATCACAGCGGACGCTATTGCCATGAACATAATCTCAGTACCGCCTGCCAGCGGATCAATAGAGCCAATTCGAAAGGCGTCAAGTATTCCAGCAAAGGCCCCTAAGAGACTGCAAAGCATGAAATTACCGATCTTTATACGACCGGTTCTAACTCCTACCTCCGCAGCACCGAGAGCATTACCTCCCGTCGCAATCGTGTGCATGCCCCAGCGCGTCTTTACCAGAATAAACTGGAATACGATCGCGATCGCAACGGCCCAAATAACCTGTGACAGAGCATTTACACCGAAAAAGTTGGCCAGCGCCGCTGGCGCATTTGGCTGAACTGGAAAACCGCCTGAAATTGTTAATGTGAATCCGTTAATCAAAAACAACGTACTCAGTGTGGTGATAAACGATGGGATTTGGAGGTTTACAGTAATTACTCCATTGATCAGTCCGACACACGCCGACATTAAAAGCGCCACTGCCATAGCGACTAGATACGGGACCCCAGCCCGGTGCGCATAAAACATGATAAACGGCGCCAAGGCGTAAACCTGACCAACGGAAAGGTCAACTTCGCCACAAATCAGAACCATCACTTCGCCTGCTGCAATGATCGCGGTCGTGGCAGCGTAAAACCCGAGATTCACAACATTGCTTTGTGAGAAGAAAGCAGGTGCTGTGCTTTGAAAATAGATACTCAGGATAATTGCAGCCAGGATGATGCTCGTTTCTCGCGAGCGAATGATGGATCCTAGGAACTGAGCGGCAAGCCCCTTATCAGTCGTGGTGGCTTCTGTCTGAATGGGGGCGCCTGAAATAGACATCTCAAAACGGCCTAAATCGGACCGGATCGTGTCACGACCTTTTCTTCGCTGGCATTACCTTCAAACCGGCTTTGGGACTTCAGGTAAGGCTCAACGCTCTCCTTAGTCACAAATTTCAAACCGGTGTTAATGTCGGCGGGCCCAGTCAGTCCACCCGAGATTTTGTAAAGAAAGAGCACCATGACAGTATAAAATCCCTGCAGATACGGTTGTTGGTCAATGGTAAAATCCAGGTTGCCTTGGGAAATTGCGTCCAGCGTATTAGGAAGCAGGTCAAACCCTCCGGAACGTACCCCTTTCTCACGAAGCTGGTGGGT
>JAFAXJ010000570.1 GCA_019241095.1 Verrucomicrobiota bacterium
TTGATTTCTCCCGGATGGCTGCGGTGCTCAGCGTGGCAACCGGGATCCTGGCCGAGTGCGAGCCTGGCTCAGAACGAGACAATTCATCAATCCCGGAAAAAGTGCTATGTTCAAAAACGGCATCCGTTGAGAGAACGATCTCGTCCAGTCGGTCGCCGTTGTCAGCTGTTTCGAGACAATAAACTAAAGGACCGCGGGTTATGGCTACGCGGCCTCGATCCGAACTTACTTCGTAGCGGGCGTAATGCTTGCGCACAGGCATTTCGAAGTCCAACGTTACCCGGTCCCCATCTTTCCATGAACGCGTTGTATGAAGATAACCTCGGTCAAGAGTCGGCGGAACTGTTTCACCGTTTACGGCTGCTTTTACATCTCCGGCCCAACCAGGCACCCGAAAAACAAGCGTGAACTCCCTCAATTCCGGACCCCTTATAGTGATTTCACTCTTGCCATCAAAGGGAAATCCGGTTCGCAATTGGAGAGAATTATCTCTTAATTGTATATCACTGTTAATATATTGATGAAAAGCTAGCCTGTTGGCGTTTTCGCTACAGAGATAGCCTGAAAGAGATGTAATTAATCGGGCTAGATTAGGTGGGCAGCAAGGACACCACCAAGGCCATGCTACCCGATGATGATCACCGCGGCTGGAAAGCGGGTTGTCGTAGAAAAAGGTTTTTCCGTCCAATCCAATCCCAGAAAGAATATTGTTATACAATGCTAATTCCGTGATGTCGCTGTACATGCGATCAGGTCCAAATCGGAGCATTCGATGGCCAAAAAAGAAAAGACCGATTGAAGCACACGTTTCTGCGTAGGCCTTTTCATTCGGAAGATCATAATCGGAAGTGAAACCCTCGTTTTCGGCATCGGAACCAATCCCACCTGTGATATAGAGTTTTGTACTGACCAAATCAGTCCAGAGATCCTGACAGGTTCGTCGCAATTCATCGTCACCTAGTTCCAGCGCGAGCTCAGCAACCGCTGAATACAGGTACATGGCGCGAACGGCGTGTCCGACAACTTTTCTTTGCTGTCGTATTGGTTCATGCGCCTGCATATAAGCGTAAGGCGATCCAGGGTGTTGAGGTCTGAATGGCCGATCGTCTACTCTGCGAACCGCCTCTTCGTCGAAATAGTTCGGGGTACGACCACGCTCCTCGATAAAAAATCGCGCCAAATCCAAATAGCGCGTTTCACGAGTGAGCTGATAAAGGCGCATCAAAGCGAGTTCGATCTCCGGGTGCCCAGGATAACCACGTAACTGCCCTTGAGCAGTGCCAAACTTTGAGCAGAGATGGTCGGCGAAGCGGCAGGCAATCTCGAGAAGATTGGTTTTGCCGGTTGCCTCGTTGTGCACTACGGCAGCTTCGATCAAATGGCCCGCGCAATACAATTCATGCAGGTCTCTGAGGTTCTTGAAACGATGATTGGGGCGCCATGTGAGAATATGGCTGTTGACGTAGCCGTCCGGAAGTTGCGCCTTTTGAAATTTGGCAACTATCTCGTCAATCTGCCGATCGATCCCTTTGTCTTCGCCGCACTCCAGCCAGCCCGCAGCAGCTTCCAACCATTTGGCGAGATCCGAGTCCCAGAAAATACTGCCTCCCCAATACCAATCATGTTCCAGTTTGCGTCCACGATGCATGCGCTGATCAAGGTCAAGAGCATCAACATGCCCTTGATGCCGCATCTGATTCAGTTCGTGGCTGAGAGTCACTTCGCCGACCAACTTGCGCCATTGTTTCCAAAACCCTTCCGCAAGTTGAACGCGGCTACGGTTGACCGGCTGCCAACCTGGTTGACTAGACATAAGATTGTTTCTAATAAAAATTTATCTTTCATCTCCGGGCTTCGGCCATGCGAATGAAGTCGTAGGGGTATGGCATGGGAATGAGACTTGCCTGATCCAGCTTTGTCAATTGCCCCGGCGAAAGAGACCAACCAATTGATCCAATATTATTCTGAAGCTGATCCATGCGCTTGGCGCCAATGATCGGCGCAGTAACTGCCGCTTTGCGGAGCAACCAATTGATCGCTACCTGGGCCGGAGATTTGCCCGATTCGGCTGAAATCTCATGAAGAACATCGAGCAAACGCCACGTAGACTCATTATTCCGGTTAGTCCAGCTCTCAGTCCATCCTCGTTCTTCAGCAATTTTTACCCTCGAATCATCTGGAGGACCACTCATGCCACGTTTAAATTTTCCTGAAAGCCAGCCGCCACCGAGCGGACTCCACGGAATGACGCCAAGCCCTTCGACCTCGCATAGCGGAATCAGCTCCCATTCCGTGGATCGACATAGCAGATGATATTGCGGTTGTAAGCAGAAGAATCGCTCCCAACCGTTCGCGCGACTTAGGCAAAGGGCTCGCTGCAGTTGCCATCCAGAGAAATTACTCGCGCCGATGTATCTGACCCACCCGCGCCGAACCAGATCGTTCAAAGTCGAAAGGGTTTCTTCAAGCGGCGTTTTCGGATCCCAGCAGTGTACCTGGAACAGGTCAACGTAGTCGGTTTGAAGGCGTCGAAGGCTTGCTTCCGCTGAGTGAAGAATGTGATGGCGGCTGAGACCTGCGTTGTTAGGTCCTTCGCCCATTGGGAAACGAACTTTCGTGGCGACAATAATGTCTTCTCGTTTCTGCTTTTTAAGCCAGCGTCCGACAATCTCCTCTGAAGTCCCGGTCGAGTAGACGTTCGCTGTATCGACAAAATTTCCTCCAGACGCCACAAAAAAATTCAACATTTCATGGCTTTCCTTTTCAGTCGCTTCATTTTCGCGGCCGAAAGTCATTGCGCCCAAGCATAATTCACTGACTCGAAGACCGGTCTTTCCTAAAAATCTGTATTCCATCTTTCACTCCTAGTATTTGGCTGCAATAGTGCTCGGACCCCGCGGCCTGACAGGTTTGCTTTACTTTATATTGTCGTGCGCGATGAGCGAACTAAGGGAGCTAGGATTCTTCAGAGATAAATGCGGCACGATTCGGCTTAGATTCCTACAAACCTGGTCTACCAGAAAATCCGCCGCCAGCACGATGGATAGGGCCGAGTAGAAAAAGCTTTGCAGGCTCTGGAATCAAGGAGGCTCTTCCGGAGTTGGTCATCGAGCGCCTCGTCCGTACCCCGAGTAAATTGTGCGCCCCGACTCACTCCGTCAATTCGCTGTTTGTTTACATCCTCTTGCTCACCGCCTTATTCACCTGTAACTCGG
>JAFAXJ010000044.1 GCA_019241095.1 Verrucomicrobiota bacterium
CATCTTCGCAGCCATGATAGCGTGTCGATAGGCACGAACCTTCTTAGAATAACCATTATCCATTTGGCGGTCGAACGAGGCGACGGCAACGGACCCGTCGAAAGTCATGCCGCGTCTGCGGAAATGCGTCGCACCGACAAGACACCATACGTCGTAAATGACCACACTCGTCGTTCGAATGAATGCCGTGCGACCCGGAAAGCCAACGGGATGGAATGCAACAACGCGGTCTGGCGCCACGGCAAGGAGGTTCCCAACGGCCTCGGAGCGCGCTTTGTAGTGCTCCCGTGACCAACCAGGATATATAGCCTCGAAATCCGATTGGCGTGGCGTACAGATTACACACACAAATTGGGATGTGCAGATAGGCTGTTCGCGATCTCAGCGACGAGATCAACCTGCTCTGGGGAGGGCGTGCCAATCGGGCGCGCTGTGCGTGAGAATTGTGGAGACTCGATGTAGATAATCTCGCGCGCCTCGTGCAGGGCGCGCCGCAATGACCACATCGCATCACGCAGCCCCGATTTGGACACGACACATTCGCGCCGGATCTCGCGCAAGAATCGAATAGCGCGATATAAGTTATGTGCGTCAGGTTCTGCAAGAAAGGCAGGACGTAATCCTTCTATCTTGTGCGTTGTATGTTGTTTTCATAACAGAAATCCTGAAACGTCGGGCGATTCATTACTGCCAACCTTCAGCTTAACCAAACACATATATACAAGACTAACTGTTTAGTCATGATATGTTCGGCTAGCGGGAATCGTTCAGATAAGACAATCCTTGCGCGTTTGGAACACAATACGGTGTGCTTCACACAAACGCGTCCTGTGGTTTATCGTGTGGGTCGAATGTCCAGGCAAACCTTGTTTTTTACAACAGGCCTGGGATCGACCACCCGTTTAGAAAACGACCTTTCATTTTGGCTGGCCTTTGTGATAAATCCCTCGTTTTACCCCTTAGCACAGGGGGCCATTAGGTCTTGCAAGTCCCTCGTGAGCCTTTGCGGAGAAGCGAATCTCTATACAGGAAGAGGATTAACTTGGTCTGTATATATGTTATTTTTTTCAGATTAAACTCTTAAATCGACCACATTACGTAATGCAGGGGCTCAAGCAGGCGTCAAGAAACAATTTGCACACCATTTGGAAAACGGGGGTTTAACTAAACACAAACGGCATTGTCTCAGCGATTCGGTATGCAGATCTTAGAGTGAGAATGCTTTCCCGAAAATGAAATTGAAGCGATTTCGATCTCCTCATTTGGTTTCGAATCTGCTTCATTTGAGACTTTGTTCATTACAAGACTTGACCGCGAAAGCGGACGAGGGTGAACAAAGGTTTACTCCCCCCAAAAAATCACGAAAGATGCATAAAAACGATCAAAGGAGCAGCGTAATAACACGCTTGCGCCCAATATTGACAGCTGGCTTCGCTGTGCTGGGAGCCATGAATTTTACCGCCATCGCCGCTTACGGGGCAGATGCCGGCAAAGGCAAAGTTATCGGTTATTACATGGATGCCGCTGATGATTATTACAAAGCGGCATTCTCGGTTTTCAAGGCGCTCGGTACCAACGCCGGTTGGCAGGTCTTAGATGTCGTTGGACAAGGAACCGCTCCGGAACAGATTGACGCGGTTGAAAACTTCATAACGCAGAAAGTCGACGCTATTGTTGTCGTTCAAAATTCACCGGAGACCACCTCCGAATGCCTGAAGAAGGCGCGGGCAGCTGGGATTCCGGAATTTCACACATCCCATCGGCCACCGATTGAACCGGGGCTTGCCGGCTATACCACGTTTGATTTTATCGCAGACGGCGAAGTCGCTGGTCAATCGGCAATGAAACATGGCGTTAAAAGGCTTGTCATGATAGAAGGCAAGCTCGGCCAGGGCAGTGCCGCTGGTCAGACCCAAGGTTTTCTGCAAGCATATAAGAAGGGCGGCAAAGATATCGGCAACCTGCTAGAAAGCGTGGGCGTCAAAGGCGCAGGTGGCAAAGATCTGGAAGTCGTCTTCTGGGGATCCGGTAATTGGTTCGCGGATCCAGCGAAAAAAGTAATGCAAGATGCCATCACAAGCCTCGGGCCGGATGGTTTCGACGGCGCCTACGTGCAGAACGATGAAATGATGACCGGCGCTTTGCAGGCAATGGAAGAAGCAGGGCTCGATCCAAGCAAATATTGGCTCGGGTCCAGCAATGGAAAAGAAAAATCCTGGGACTGGGTCGCTCAAGGCAAGACGACGATGGACGTCAACCAGTGCCCTACGCTCGAAGCCGATATTCTATTCCAGCAGGTGAGCGCCTACTTCGATAAAAAGCCCTACAAAAAAGGAGTTTTCGTAAACTTCATTCCGTTTGAGAAAGATACGCTGGACAAGAGCAAGATGATCCCCTGGATCCTCGATGACTACATGAAGAAGCGCGAAGCCAACGCCTTTAATCATGATATCAACGATCCGGCGTTCCGGGCGGATCCGGAATTTCAGTAAACGTGCAAAAAGATGCTGTGACGCTGCCAGTAGCGACGATTAAGAGGGCCGCAGTGTGCGGCCCTCTTTCTTTTTATTCCAGAAGCTGGACCTAGAAATCGGCGGTCTAACATAAACCACAACAAGAGTCAGAGTGATCTCGTCAAAAACCATGGGTATATACTTCATATGAGCGCTGCAAACTCCAGCGACTATGCAAGTTCGCCTTTTGAATGGCTGCTGAAGGATGGGGTTAGAAGTCTCAAATTTGAACCATATCCTGGCGCTACTGGCGCTGTTGGCCAAGTGTTCCGTTCAACCGACACGACGTGCAAGTTTTACTGGTTCCTGAGCCTCCTCGAGAAGACTAAACATTCCGATCCCGGCCGAGATCGGATAGTGCCAATCCCAGATCTCGGGCGCGAAATGGTGGCTCAGGCTTGGCGCACGCGTCGCTTGTTCAAACTCTGGTTCGGCCACCAGAACCGGTTGCAATCTGTAATCGATAATCTCGCCGAAGCTTCTGGCCTACCTGATAACTGCCCTTTGCAGGAATCCGCGGCGCGGCTCAAGGAATTTTGGAGGACCATCTCGAAAAGTTGCTGTCCTACGTGCCTTCCGGTTTCTTACTCCTTGGTTGCGCAGTGCGTTGGTCGGAATCAAAAAAGATTCCGAGAAAAATCTGGCAATCAAATTCTTGGCTGAACGAAGTCACAAAACACGGCGACCGACTCCATACCGTCTCGATACAGTTCTCGGCAAAGTCGAGGCCGTACATTTGATGGACGGCTGGCTAGTTTTTTTCCGCTCCAACTATATTCCTTTGCGAGCCTTCGCCCAACTCTCACTGGCAAAATATCTGGAGGTCCGTAATCCTGGAAATCCTGCGATTATCAATAAGCTCCAGCTTTCACAAGAGCGCGATTTGCTGCTCGTCGCAAATTTTGGGACTTCCTTCAAACCGACACTCATCTATTCAGCATTTATTCGGAACTGCCTATCGAGAGCAGATATGACATTGATCATTTTCTCCCGTGGAGTTTCGTCACTCACGATTTAATCTGGAATCTAACGCCAGTACATAAGTCAGAGAACGTGAGAAAATCCGGCGCTATACCATCGTTGAGATACTTAGACCGTTTGGTAAATCAACATGCAGATGCAGTTCAGATTGTCGCGAGAAAATTGGAAAGCGGAAACTCAAAAATGGACCGCATACTC
>JAFAXJ010000070.1 GCA_019241095.1 Verrucomicrobiota bacterium
TCCAGTACTTATAATCGGCATTCCACGTTTCAGCCCCTCGGTCGATGACATAGCAATCGCTCGCACCCGGTTCTCGCCAAGATGCTGTTGAACTTCCAAAACCAACTTCTTAGCCGACGCATTATCGACCGGAATGTCTACTTCAAGCGAATTATAGATTTCCGGCAGTTCGTGCGTGTCACTGAACTCGGCGTCGACCACCGGGCCAATGACTTGCACGATCGTACCCGTGATCGTTGCATTTGTGTTGTTACCTTGATTCGGTGCGCTTTGCAGTAGGGCCATAATCGTTATCCTGCCAGCTGAGCTGTTGCTATCTCGAGCAATTCAGTCGTAATGTTCTCTTGCCGGGCTTTGTTGTATTCCAGGGTCAAATCTTTGATAAGCTGTTTTGCGTTATCAGTAGCAGTTTTCATTGCTACCATCCGGGCGCTATGTTCCGACGCCCGCGCATTGAGAGCCATTTCGTACAACTCATATGCCAAATAATGCGGAAGCAATGCGTTCAACACGCCGGCAGCACTCGGTTCGAACAAGAATTCACCCGTATTCTCGGGGCCAGCAACCCCAAGCTCCTCCGGTGAGATCGGGAGTAGCGTTCGCATTATCGGTTGCTGAGTCAGCGTATTCACAAAGCGTGGATAAAGCACCCTTACTCGGTCCACCTCACTTGATACAAACTTCTCGGTAAGAAACTTAGCAATCGGCCGAATTTCGGCAAACCGAGGCTGGTCGCCCACTTCAAAACTCGCAATAAGGTTACGCCGTGTCCGAGCAAGGAACTGCACAGCTTTGCGTCCAGCGGAAGCATAGTCCGCCGAGTCGCGTTCCAGCTTCAGTATCTCCCGAAACAGGTTGGTGTTTAAGGGACCACAAAGGCCTTTATCGGTCGCGAAAATCAGTATGAGCTCCCGATCCATTGGACGTTCGGCCAACAAGGGGTTCACCGCTGGATCAACCTTGCCTTTCACAGCCGCGGCCACTCGCCCCAAGGCGTCTTCGTATGGGCGACCTGCTAAGGCCGCAGTTTGCGCCTTTCGCATTTTGGCAGCCGCTACCATCTGCATCGCTTTCGTGATTTGCGATGTGTTCTTTACTGACTTGATACGGCGACGCAGATCGAGTGTGCTGGGCATTCGAAATCAGGGTTTATAGAACGATTTAAATTCCTTGATTGCCGCATGAAGCTTCTCATCCAGCTCCTTATCGATAGCCAGCTTTTGAAGAATCTCACCCTGCAAATCTTGTCTTCGGTTTCGCACAAATTCCAACAACTTGAGCTGGCAATCTCTGACCTTGTCTACAGACACATCGTCAAAGTATCCCTTCTGCATTGCGAATAAAGCGATCACTTCCATCTCGACAGAGTAGGGATCGTGCTGGCTCTGCTTGAAAAGCTCAACAATCCTCTGACCGCGATCGAGCTTTTTTCGGGTTCCCGGATCTACATCGGATCCGAATTGTGCAAATGCCTGAAGGTCGCGAAACTGCGCGAGATCCAGTTTGATGGAACCCGCAACTTGCTTTATCGCTTTGATCTGCGCTGCTGAACCAACTCGGCTAACCGATATGCCGACCGAAATTGCGGGACGAACTCCTTGGTAGAACAGGTCCGTTTCCAGATAAATCTGACCGTCGGTAATCGAGATTACATTAGTTGGAATATAGGCTGATACATCGCCTGCTTGCGTCTCAATGATCGGCAAGGCCGTCAGGGATCCGCCGCCTGCCTCTTCATTCAGCCGCGCGCTTCGCTCGAGCAAACGGGAATGCAGATAAAACACGTCCCCGGGATAAGCCTCACGACCAGAAGGTCTTTTCAACACTAAAGAAACCTGTCGATACGCAGCAGCATGCTTTGTTAGATCATCATAGACAATCAACGCGTCCATGCCGTTGTTCATGAACCATTCACCCATTGCAGCACCGGCATAGGGCGCAAGATATTGGTTCGTCGCACTCTCGGAAGCCGGGGCAGAGATGACGATCGTATATTCGAGAGCGCCGGTTTTCTCCAAAATATTCACGGTGCGAGCGACACTCATGTTTTTCTGACCAACAGCCACATAAATACAGTAGAGCGGCTGGTGATTTTTTACCCGCCCCTCAACAGCGGCTTTATTGAGCCTGGCCTGGATGATCATCGCGTCGATCGCAACAGTCGACTTACCGGTCGCTCTATCCCCAATGATCAATTCGCGTTGGCCTCGACCTATTGGGATCATGACGTCCACTGCCAATATACCAGTCTGGACTGGAACAGTAACCGGGCGCCGTTTGATGATTCCGGGCGCAATTTTCTCGACTGGATAGGTTTCGTCAGACTTGATGGGCCCTTTGCCGTCGATTGGCTGGCCCAATGCGTTAACCACCCGGCCAAGCAAACCTTTTCCTACGGGTACCGAGAGCAATCGGCCGGTAGTTCGGACCTCAGTGCCCTCTGCGATATGGGCGAAATCCCCGACCAAGATGGCGCCAACCTCAGTCTCTTCAAGATTTAAAGCGATCCCATAAACACCATTTGGCAATTCGATCATCTCGTTGAGCATGACGTCGCTTAGCCCCTCGATTTTGGCTACACCATCGCCAACCTCCCGCACATAACCCACATTGGACCGGGCAGTCCCGGTATTAAGCCCAGATATAGTCGTTTCGAGTTCCTCTAAAATCGTGCTCATATTTAACCTAAAGTTTCTCTTGTAGCTGATGCAGACGACTCTTGACTGAACCGTCCCAAACGTCGTCACCTATCTTAATCCGCAAACCACCGAGAAGTTCGGGGTTCGTCTGGAATTCGGTCGACAAATCATCTCCGTAACGCTTTTTGAGATCTTTCACAAGCCGTTCGCCAAGATCACGATTGAGCGGCGTTGCGCTCTCGATAATGGCCTTCTTTTTCTCTACCTCGAGCCGTACAAGATGTTGATACTCTTTAAGCGCCTCCAAGTAGTGACGCGGTTTGTTTTCTGCGATTAAGTTAACCATACTGGCGATTTTTTTCCGATCGAGTTTTCCGTCTGAGAAACTCATCCGCAATAACTGCCGCGAAAGCTTCCTGGCTTCTTTGCTAAGTTTCATCAACTCTGAGCCTTATGCCGCTATTTCGCGAGCGGCTTCTTCACTGATTCTTCGATGATCTTCGTTGGTAAGCACTTTGCCAGTCACTCGAACCGTAGTCTCAACGACCAATCTCCCCAGCTCGTGCTTCATTTCCGCCATGACTCTGTCGCGCTCCAACGTCATCGCTTCCTGAGCTTTCGCCACAATTCGCTCAGCTTCCGCTAATGCTTCCTGCCTCTTCTGATCCGCAAGTTGATCGCCACTTTGGCGCACCGATTCAATAAGCTTTTGTGCTTCGCCATTTGCTTGTGCCAGGATTTGTTCATATTTAGCTTGGGCGTCTGCCAATTGTTTCTGAATTCTCTCGGCATTCAACTGCCCCTCTTCAATGCGCCGACGACGGTCCTCAAGCATTGCGATGACCGGATTAAAAGCGAACCTTTTTAGGATCAGGTAGACGATAATGAAGAGGATTACCTGGGCTAAGAAATGAGCCCACGTAACCCCAAACACCTGGGACAAATTAGACATAACGTCAATCCGTTTAAAGACCTAGTCAACGTCCGGCGACAGTCTGATAACCGCAGCCGGACGGTTCTTTCAATCACTTTGTAAACGCGATGATCAAGGCATAAATTGCGATCGCCTCCGCGAGCGCCATACCTATAATCGCCACAACGAGAATATTTCCGAACGCACCGGGATTTCGGCCGACCGCTTCTGCTGCCTTTGCGCCCACAAGTCCAACTCCAATCCCCGCTCCAGCCCCTGCAAACGCTAATGGCAAAGTTGCCGCAACGTTTCCTACTCCGCTTACGTCGGCTGCCAACATCGGAAGTACTTCTAGCATATGATTCCTTTCAATTAATCTTTGTTTGTGTCTTGTTTCCGCCGTCCACGCTCTAAGTATGGTCCCAGCGGAAAAATCCTAATGAACCGCTTCTCCCTCCGGGTGCGTTGTTGACAACCTGATATAAACCGCGCACAGCAGCGAGAAAACGAACGCCTGCAACAACCCGACGAGTAACTCTAGAAAGTAGAAGGGCAGCGGAAATAAAACGGAGCAGATATAATTCAGAGGCACCGGAAAACTATCCCCCAGGGATGACATTGTGTGAAGAAGCGTTTCTCCGGCAAAAATGTTGCCGAACAACCGCAGGGACAAAGATACCGGACGAAACACGATCGAGATCATTTCAATGATCCCGACAAATATGAAAAGCGGAAGCAAAAGAGCCCACAACAGGCCTTTGATGCCACCTTTAGGCTCAAAATTTTCCCGCAGGAAGCCAATCAAACCAACCTCGGACATAGTCCAATAGAACCACATACACATGAAAACCAGCGCCATGGCCAACGTCATATTTAAATCAGCATTGGGAGGTCGTACTAGCGGCGGTGCTGCTTCTTTAATCGCAAAAAGGCCCGGCTCCGGCTCACCCCAACCAATTGTTCCAACGCCCGGAATCAGCCCAAACCAGTTGGCTATAAGAATAAAAATAAACAGGGTAGCTATAAGCGGAAAAACTCGCGCGATCATATGCTTTCCGACAATCCCTTCGAATGTCCCATAGAGAGTCTCAATGATCGCTTCGAACAAATTCTGGCCTCCTTGCGGTACCAGCTTCATTTTGCGGGTCGCTGATCTCGCCCAAATGACCAACAACAGCGTGACAAGGAGCGTGACCAGGTACGAATTAGTGAACCATGCAACCTCCGGTATTAACGGCTCAGCGTTAATCCGAATATTTTCAGCGAGCAAAATGGGGTGTAGCTCCATAGGGAAACGGGCCTCCCATGTAGTCGATTCCAACATTTGATCCTATCAACACGAACCAAATGCAGCGCCGGCGGCATAGGAAGACAAGCGCCCCAATAAAAGCAAGGGGAAATGCATCGCGCAAGTTGATTAGTGAAATTTTTCGTAATCCTTGGGAGCTTCTCCAAAATGAACATCTCCTGCAAGTTCTGGTTATTAACTCGACTTCCGGTTTAAGCATGCCGCTCTGTCTTGACCGGCACTGCTTGCTCGCTTATCGCTGAACCTTGTGAGCGGCCGCTTCGGATATCTGTTTGAACGGTTTCCTGCGTTCACTCAAACCTTCTGCGCACGCGAGCTTGTGGAGCATTATCGCCAGAGATTTGAACCAGTGGTCTTTTCCCTCCGGCGCCCGGTTGATCGGATGCCCCCTGAACTGAACCTAGACCGAATCCCAGTCTATTATCTTCCGGACACCAACAGTTTGGAATTCAAGCTGCAAACGAAGTTTGTTTCAGGCCACAAAAAGAAGATCTGGTCAGGACAAGGCGATACAAGAGACAAGGGCCGATTCCGAGAAGCAGTGTTTCTGGGTTCCAAGATCCGGAGGTCAGGAATCACACATCTCCACGTTCACTTCGCTGGTTTGGCTGCTCGAACAGCTTGGTGGATCAAGCGACTGTTTGGGATCAGTTACAGCATCACCGCACATGCTAATGACATTTTTTGCCCAAAATCGGATCAGCGCGTCGAACTCGGGGAGCTGATATCTGAAGCCGCACTGATAATTACAGTCAGCGATTTCAGCGCGACATTGCTGCGCGAACGCTTCCCAAAAGCAGCTCAGAAGATATTTCGGGTTTATAACGGGCTGGATCTCGCCAGTTTCTCACCTAGCACCCCAGTGCGTTGCCCGCTCAGAATTTTGTCGATCGGCAGACTAATCGAGAAGAAAGGGTTTCCCATTCTGGTGGAGGCTTGTGGTCAGCTTCAAAGAAGGGGTATTCCCTTTGAATGTCGGATTGTCGGAGAGGGCGCCGAACGGGAGGTTCTCGAGCAATCGATTCAGGATCTGCAACTTTCAGACAATGTATTGCTCTTGGGCGCAAAGACGCAAAACGAGATTATCGAACTACTAGAAGAAAGTTCTGTATTTGTTCTTGCGGCAGTGCGCGATCGGAACGGGGATATGGACAACCTTCCCACGGTATTGATAGAGGCGATGGCAAAAGGGCGCCCGCTAATCGGATCGGCAATCGCCGGCATCCCTGAAATCATATGCAATGGCGTTAACGGCTTTGTCGTCTCAGAAAATGATCCGAGCAGCCTTGGCCAAGCAATTGCAACATTTGCGACAAATCCATCGCTTTTGGAAAGCTTCGGCCGGCAGTCACGTAAAATCGCGGAAAGCAAATTTTCCATCAACGAAACGACCGCTCAAATGCGACAGTTGTTAATTGAGTTTGGCACTTTTTAGAAAGTCGCTGGACTGCATCTCACTGAAGCTGAGACTATGCTCAGCGTGCACTGGTAATGGAATCCGCCGGCGAGTGCCCACGACCGCGCGGGACATCTGCCAGAAGACTCATGCAGTCGCTCGCGAAATCCGACGCCGGTCATGCCTGCAACGAAATATGTCACACACCGACGATGCTGATCCTATTTACCTGAAATGACCGAGCAACCTGCTCAGACGCGCCGATTCGTTACCAACGACGGCGCGGGTCAAGTGAGAGTACAACTCCGGCAATCGGAATGGATCTAGTCCTGAGAAGCGATTTTGGAGTTCAATCCTGGAGAATGCACACTTCCTGCCCTCAGGATCTCGCCCCGCTCGCTCACGCTCGCGCCCATCACATCCAGAGGGCAAATTGTGATTGATTTCCGCACGAGTAGCTCTTTAATGCCTTCCTATGCCTAAGGAAACCAAACCTAACAGCGCCTTTATGAAACCGATCCAGCCCGATCCTGCGCTAGCCAAGATCGTCGGCGCCAGTCCCTTGCCGCGGACTGAATTAACCAAAAAAATTTGGGAGTATATCAAGAAAAACAACTTACAGGAAAAAAGAGTAATCAAAGCCGACGCAGCTCTGGAAGCTGTTTTTAATGGCAAAAAACAGGTTGACATGTTTGAGCTAACCCGGCTCGTCAACACCCATATTGTAAAGTGAGATTCTGCTGCTAGGTTCTTCAGCAGGGTTTTACAGGGAGCCTTTTAGCATCAAGGTTGTGTCTTCTTTAACAAAAAAGCTTGCTGTCTTTGCATTAGTTCTTCTGGGCTTGGGCATAACGTCTTTGCTCCTGCCCGTAGTTCCAATGCTTCGGCATGTTTGTACGTGGGTCGGAAACCTTGGTCCGATCGGAGTCTTGATCATCGCTCTCCTTTTGGCTGCTGGCTCTCTGGTGTTTCTTCCTGCAAGCCCGTTCGTAATAGGTGCATCTGCCGTTTTTGGCTTTCCACTCGGATTGGCTGGTTCCCTGGTTGGAGTAACACTCGGTGCGGCTTTTGGCTTCTTACTAGCTCGTTGGTTTTTGCGGAAAGATCTTTCTGAACATTTGCGAAAGCGGGAGGTCTTTCGCGCGATCGACTTGGCAATTGAGAGAGACGGTTGGAAAATAGTCATCTTACTGCGGCTTTGCCCAATTCCGTTTGGATTGGCTAATTACCTTTATGGGTTGACTTCGGTCCATTTCAGAGCCTATCTGGTCGCGACTATTCTCGGCAGCTTGCCGAGTCTCTGTTTGTTTTCACATCTTGGCAGCGTGGGCCGCGCCGAGTTGGAGGCGCTCTCATCTGGACACTTGGGACAAGGTCAGGGCCAAATTGCTTTATTGGCAATCAGCGGATTAGCCACTCTTGCAGCGCTCATTCTGCTTCCCAAGTTTGCGAAGAAAGCTGTCGAGAAATACGCGCGCGTTTCGGTCACCTCGGAAATTTGAAAATTCTCAGTTAAATTTATAGTGCCTGCCTGGTTCCGGGATAATCACGGTGGCAGACGGTAGCTCCTGAACGAGCCTCTCTTTGAACCATGAAAGTGCGGGCAGGTCTCCGTGAACCAGAAAAATTAATCGCGGCACAACTTTCCGAACGTAATCAATCAAAAGCTCGCGTGGCGCGTGCGCGCTGAAATCAAATTCCTGCACGTCGCATTTCATTTCGCGACTTGGCAGATTCTCATCGAGCTGTACCAGATCGCCAGGGCGAGCGCTTTTCAGTCTACCACCCGGGGAATCAGGATCCGCGTATCCGACAAAAAAAATCGATTTCTTTGGATCACTCAGAAGGCGGTCCGCTAAGCGGTTCGAGAGCGTCTTCTCAGTCATCATTCCGCTCGATAATGCGTAAATCCGCTTACGATTAATCTGCGTAGTTTGTATATCGCTACGGTTAAGCACGTAAGGAGAAATCGAATCGAGAATCTGTAGATTTTCATGCTGCCGTGGTGCCAAATGGGCCAGTTGATCATGAACGATAGTAATTTTTGTACTTAGGCCGCCGATATAGATAGGTACTTCTTGAAGCTCTCCTCGTTCCCTGAAAAGATGGAGCATCGTTAGCACTTCCTGCGTCTTGCCAAGCGCGAAGACTGGTATCAAAACTGACCCGCCTCGGCACAGCGCTTCTTCCAAAGCTTGCAAAAATCGTTGTTCTTCATTCCTCCGCGAATAGTTGGGATCGAGCTGTCGATCCCCTCGAGTCGTTTCGATAATCAGTACATCGACAGGCTCGCAGGGAAAATTGGCTTTACGGAGTAAAGTTTGCTCAAGGAAGTTAACGTCGCCAGTGTAGAAAATTCTTTTGCCTTCGCCTCGTATCAAGATCCCGGCAGAGCCCAAGATGTGACCCGAACTGAACATTTCAAAACTTGGTTCGGGATTCGGTTCAGACACTCTTTCCCCATCAATGGTCCAATACTGTTGAAACGCAACGCTTTGCCACAGCTGTACCGCCCGGTCCGCTTCGCGATGGGTGAAGAGCGGGTAAGCATGTAGCCCAAGCTCGTCTCTCTGACGAGACATGACGTTCACTGAATTGTGCAGCATGACGTCAGAGAGTCTAGCGGTTGGATAGGTCATGAAAACTCTTGCATCGGGAAAACGGCGCATCAGGACCGGCAATGAGCCGATATGATCCTGATGAGCATGCGAGACTAGAATCGCATCCAATGATTCCACTGGAATCGCCTTGTATAGCGGCAGTGCCGCCTCACCTTCGTTTTTTGGATGAAGACCAGCATCGAGCACCATCCGTTTGTTCTCGATTTCCAGATAGTAAGAGTTAGCTCCGATTTCGTTCTGCCTAGTGAGATTGATAAATAGCATTCGTTTCTTCGACGTACCTGATAGCTGAAACCTTGTTGCCCTTCTGCCGTCTTTCATCTGCAAGGCAGCTTCCGAAGCATTAAGCCCGATGTTGCCAACTTCCCTATCAGTATTGCGAGCATTCGCCAGAAGAAAACTTTTTACTCCCTCTACATGACTCTAAGTCCAATAAAAGCGCACGCATGGAACCCGACCCTGGCATACCACCTTTTCGTTCGGGCAGGATTTGGCGCAAGTTCGGAACAAATTGACAAAGCTTTAGCTTTGGGACCGGAGTCTTCTGTCAACCGTTTGTTGAATCCAAAACTCGACGGCTACGCTGCCCCAGCGTGTGCGGACTTGACGGGGGTGCAAATTGCGTACGAAGCCCTAAGAGCCGCGCCAACTCCCGAAGCCAAACGGGCAATACGTAAAGAGCTCCATGAGAAATTTGTACTCGAGATGATGGATCTGGTGCATTGGTGGATGAATCGCATCCTTCAAACGCCGGCTCCGGTCTTGGAGAAAATGACCCTTTTCTGGCATGGCCACTTCGCCACGAGTGCGGAAAAGGTTCGACATGCGTACAAAATGTGGGTGCAGAACGAAACTCTTCGAACGCACGCTTTGGGAAACTTTGGGAGTCTTTTGAAGGCCATCTCTCGGGATCCAGCCATGTTAATATGGCTAGACCTCGCCCAAAGCCGGAAAGAAGAACCCAATGAGAATTTTGCGCGCGAGTTTTTGGAGCTTTTTACGTTGGGTGAGGGTCATTACACAGAAAGCGATATCAAAGAGACTGCTCGTGCTTTCACGGGATACCGAGTAGATGAACTAAAGCAAGCTTTTCGCTTTGTTCCGCAGCAGTGTGATGAAGGTGAAAAGACGTTCCTTGGCCAAAATGGGTTTTATGACGGAGATGATATTATAAATCTTGTCCTTGCCCAGCCACAATGCGCTCAATTCATCGCTGAAAAGATCTGGCGGTTTTTCGCTTACGAAGATCCGGATCGCAAACTCGTAGCAGCATTAGGGGCGGAACTCCGCAACGTTCGCTATGATTTAAAGCCTTTTCTTCAGATGCTGTTTCAATCACAGGAGTTTTATAGCCCTAGAGCAGTTAATTCGCAGATCAAAAGTCCTGTGCAGTTCGTCGTTCAAGCGATATCAACCTTGCCCTTGACTCCACCTGACGCTAACGGCTATCAAACGATCTTTCGTCAACTCGGTCAGATCCCGTTTGCACCGCCTAATGTGAAAGGGTGGGAAGGCGGGAAAGCGTGGATAAACACGGCGACCTTGAGTTTTCGTTACAAACTAGCTCGTCAATTAGTGAATGGGTCTGGCTCTGAGGCGCCACAGATTCATATGCCAAATCTGTTGGAGGTGGAGCATCGTCCTATCACCCCGCTGCCTGTTGAGACCGTTATAGACGACCAAGATCGCGCCGCACCAGAACAGCTGATCGATAAACTAGGCATGCGCGTATTCCAAGGCGCGATGACGCCAGCGATAAAGAAAATGTTCTTGGATTATTTGTCTCAAGCTTCCCTTCCACTTAATGACGATACTTTGAGGCATCTCGTCACACTCATGATGATTACTCCAAATTACCAATTAACTTGATCTTTTTATGCAGATTCAGATGCCCCTCCGTACAAGACGAGAATTTCTGAGAACGTCATTGCTTGGCACAGCTCTAAGCTGGACTGTACCCGCTTTTCTCGAGCGAACATTTCTGGCTCTTAATGCGGAGGCGGCGCAATCCGCGATTCAAACCAAGACTGGGCGTGACCATCCCATTCTGGTTGTTATACAGTTAGCGGGCGGAAATGATGGCTTAAACGCGTTAGTTCCCTTCGAAGATGATTTATACTATCGATCAAGGCCCACGCTCGCCGTTCCTAAACAACAGGTTTTGCCTCTTAACAATTACTTCGGTCTTCATCCTAGCCTGCAGCCGTTGAAAGGTTTATTCGATGCGGGTAATCTCGCTGTGCTACAAGGTGTAGGGTACCCGAATCCGAACCGATCCCACTTCCGTTCAACTGAAATCTGGCAGACTGCTTCGGACTCGAAACAGGTGTTGTCGCGAGGCTGGATCGGACGCTATTTTGATAATTGCTGTTACGGTCAGGACGCAACTGTCGGGGTAGTCTTGGGAGAACAGTTACCGCAAGCATTTAACAGCACGCCCCCAACTGGCATTGCGATCGCACATCCAGACCAGATGGGTTTTGAGCGTGAAACGGATCCTAACGATGCTCGACTGTTCGCAGAAGCGAATGGCTTAGACAATTTCTCCTCCTCGGGCGGATCGATCGCAAGTCTATCTGGACCTAACCGCTCGGAACTGACCGCCCTGCAATATCTCCAACGAGTCGCAATGGAGGCTCAAGCCGGTACTGACGAGGTGAAGCAAGCTTTAAAAAGAGCAAGGAACGAAGTGGTATTTCCGAA
>JAFAXJ010000579.1 GCA_019241095.1 Verrucomicrobiota bacterium
CAAGAACTGTCGTAATAACAGCGGGAACAATCAGCGTTTTCAACCGACCATTTTTGAGTCGGATTCCAAGCAGAGGAATTGGCCGAGAGTAAATTTGGGAAAGACCGGCTGCAACAACCAAAACGGGAAACAGAAACATCCGGCAGGTCAGCAAAATCCATGTCACCATCACGCTCCCAGCGACGATTGCTAACGCGATCCGAAATGGTCGAAGCTTGGATTCCATGAATGATCGCGACGGAGTGTTGACCTGGTCAGATGGATCCCGATAAAGCCGATCGCAATTGTATACGAACAAATAACCGGCAAACCACAGTGGCGCTGAGGGAAGCCACGGCAGCTCCAAAACCCGGCATCCGGCCCATCCCAGAGTTGTTATTGCGCAAGCACCAAGAAGCTCCAAAAAATAAATCGAAATCAGAAGAGAGGCAAGCAAGGTCATGACCCAAAAACGACAACCAATACTATACAATGATTCTTGACGGCCATCATACCGGTACCTAGATACAGGCAGGCTGTAGGAAAGATGGTCGCTGAAGAAATATTCCTCTCCGGATTTGCCCGGTCAGCCCACGTTTGATGTAAAGCAAAAAAGGCGGATTTTGAATGTTTAATGGCATCTTCGGCTTGTTTTCTAATGACATCGGCATCGACTTGGGAACGGCTAATACGCTGGTCTATGTCAAGGACCAAGGTATCATTTTACGCGAGCCCTCCGTCGTCGCGGTAAGAGCCGGCACGAGCCAAGTACTGGCTGTTGGTGATGAAGCCAAGCGAATGTTAGGACGTACACCCGGCAACATTGTAGCTGTCCGACCGCTGAAGGACGGCGTAATCGCTGACTTTGAAATGACCGAATCAATGCTTCGTCACTTCATCACTAAAGTGAATAATCGAAAATGGGTTCGCCCACGTGTTGTGATCGCAGTTCCTTCTGGCATTACAGAGGTCGAGAAGCGAGCCGTAAAAGAGTCCGCAGCACACGCCGGAGCGCGCGAGGTGTACTTGATTGAAGAACCAATGGCAGCAGCGATTGGGGTTGGTCTGCCGGTTCAGGATGCGGCTGGGAATATGATCATCGATATTGGCGGCGGCACAACCGAAGTCGCAGTCATTTCGTTATCTGGGATCGTTTTTAGCAGAAGTGTGCGCGTGGCTGGTGACGAATTGGACGAGGCTATCGTCGCATATATGAAGCGAGCCTATAATTTGATGATTGGCGAGCGTACGGCAGAAGAGATAAAGATAAAAATCGGCAGTGCGTATCCTATGGAAAAGGAGACCAGCATGGAGGTAAAGGGACGAGATCTGGTCGCGGGGTTGCCGAGAACGTTGCCAATCTCCTCTCAAGAAGTGAGGGAAGCAATGTTGGAACCGATTGCCACGATTGTTGATTCAGTGCGCGTCACCTTAGAACGTTGTCCACCGGAACTTTCCGCGGATCTTGTAGACCGGGGACTAGTGCTAGCCGGAGGTGGCGCGCTGCTTCGGGGCGTTGAGAAGCTGTTGCAGGAGGAGACTGGACTTCCGGTTCACGTAGCTGAGGATCCACTGAGCGCAGTTGCTGAAGGAACTGGCCGGGCACTTAGCGAAATTCGATTTCTTCGCCAAGTAGCGTCTTCGGAGCGTCCCACACGCTAAGCTGTGCTGATGAGAGTAACCAGCATAGTTTCACTGACGCTTTTCATAATTCTAGTTGCGCTGGTTTTTATTTCGCCGTTTTCTTACCGACAACATTTGCAGAACTTTTTGTACCAAACGATTGCGCCTTTTCTGGAGACCGGCAACGCGATCAGCCAGCATTTAGGGGGTGTTCGAGGTAACTTGAAACGTTTGGACGAACTGGAGCGTGCCAACGAGCAACTCGAACGAGAAAACGAACAGCTAAGAACAGCAAATGCTCTTTTAAGAAATTTGCAAGGTGAAGTGAGCAGGCTCGACCAAGCTTTGGGATTTGAGGCGAGATCTCCCTTTCAGCTTGTTCCTGCGCGTGTTATTGCCCGGGATAGCGCTAGCTGGTGGAGCACCTGCACGATCAATCGGGGGAAAAGGGACGGTGTTGAGCCTGATATGGCTGTTGTGACCGAAGGCGGGTTAGTTGGAAAAATCGCGACAGCAGCTAACAGCGTCTCAATCGTCTTATTGATCTCAGACGAAAGCCTGCGAGTATCGGTTTCTGTCGAAGGAACTCCTGAACAAGGAATCCTGA
>JAFAXJ010000160.1 GCA_019241095.1 Verrucomicrobiota bacterium
CTTATATAGAGAATTTCTCAATCGCTTTAGGGCGCATGGGACGGAGCTTTTTTAACTCTTTCGCGATCACGGCGCCGGCTGTTGTTCTGTCCATAGCAATCGGCGCTACCGCCGGCTATCCTCTAGCATACATGCGGGGCAGCGGGAGTAGGTTTATCTATTTCTTTTTATTAACTGGCATGTTGGTACCCTTTCAGATCGTCCAGATACCCTTGTTCTTCATGGTGCGCTCGATTGGTCTCTATGACACCATCCCCGGGATGTGGCTGGCTCACACCGCCTACGCGGTACCGTTCTGCACCTTTTTCATGCGAAACTTTTTTGCTACAGTACCACGATCGATGTACGAAGCCGCGTTAATCGAAGGATGCGGGCCACTGCGTTACTTCTGGTTTTTGCTACTGCCTGCCTCGATCTCGGGTCTTTCGGCGCTGGCAATCATTCAAAGCCGGGCAATCTGGAATGATCTTTTGTTCGCGATGACACTGACCAGCAGCGACACCGCCATGCCGGCGACGGTTGCGATCGCGGGCTTCACCAGCAGCTTACAGGTTGAATATGGACCTTTAATGGCCGCCACCCTGATCTCCATTGTGCCCGTCATGCTAGCCTATCTCTTTTTCCAGAAGTCATTTGTACGTGGACTTCTCGGGGGTGCAGGAAAATAAGCGATAAGTGCTCGTCGCTGAAAGGATCTGTCACGCACTTTTATAGAGGGGGAGTTCGAAGCTGACTCTGTTCCCGCTTAATCCTTCCGTTCACCAACTTCAAGTTCCTGAGAAGATCTACTCCGCAAATTTGTGCTTGGGTTGCTGACTTCTGCGGCCTTCGGTTAATAATCACACCGCTTCGTTCCCAAGAAAAACCACTTTCTCCCGCCCGGCCAGTACGGAAAGGGTTGGGTGATGGAACTGCGAAGGCCAGTGAGAGCTATCAAAGCCGAAGTTTGAGAACCGGTGATTGACGCGAATGAGAAAATGTGGAACCGAGGCTTTCACGTATCCGAGCCCGGATTCGGCGTTAAAGTCGTATACATGCAATTATTGTACCGGTATGTCTTCCCAGAGTCGTTTTACAGCCTGGTAACCCTTACTGACAACCAGTTCGCAGCAGGGTTTGGTGGGAGTATGCGTGCGTCACTGTTAATAGAAAAATCACCTTCAGGTCGTAAAATTAAAGTCATTGTTGGTAGCCCATCGAAGGCGTCGGACGGAAGCGTTATCAAGTTGCCAAGAAGCTGACCAAACACCTGTTTACCGGGGCCGGAAGCTGTTAGCGCGAGCGTTCAATCCATTGAAATCCCAGAGTTGCCCCTCTCGAAACTCCTGAGCAAACCAACGATAATCTTACCGCTTGGATATTGAGTAGTCAGAGGGCTTCCTACAAAAGACGAAAAAAGAGTTAGCTTTCACTCTGGGGGCGAAAGTCTTTTGATCGAAAAGAAAGGATTCAGATACGATATGCCAAATGATGTGCAAACGGTCGACTTGGGGACGAGATACAGATTTGACGGCCTGATCCGATATGGAAAGATTGCCGCCGAAGGATACTACGCTCCGAGCCAAGGGTGTTCCCCACGAATCTCATGGAAAGGCGTCGGACAATGAACCAGTTCGATCTTCGTGATAAGACCGCTGTCGTTACGGGTGGTGCGAGCGGTATAGGCGCCGCGATTGTCGCTCGCTTTGTACAATCGGGGGCTAACGTCAGCATTTGGGATAATAACATGCCGAGTAGGGATAGGTCAGGAAGCGAAGCGGCTTCGCAACATCTCAAGTTCGTCTTGGTCGATGTTACTGATTTAGCCGCAGTGGACGCGGCCACGCGCGAGACAGCGGCCGCCTTCGGCAGGATAGACATCCTGGTAACTAGCGCCGGTATAGCTGGGCCAAACGAGAAGGTCTGGAACTACCCGGTAGAAATGTGGCGCAAGGTCCAGGCTGTGAATGTCGACGGAGTTTTCTACTGTTGCCGCGCGATCGTGCCGTACATGATCAAAAATGCCTACGGCCGTATCGTTAACATTGCCTCGATCGCTGGTAAAGAAGGCAATCCGAACGCATCAGCCTATTCGGCTTCCAAAGCAGCGGTCATTGCCCTGACCAAATCATTGGGCAAGGAGTTAGCTAACTACGACATTGCCGTTAACTGTATTACGCCGGCTGCCGCGCAAACACCCATTCTCAAGCAGGTTAACCAGGAGTTCATTGACTATATGTTGTCAAAGATTCCTCGCGGGAGGTTCGTCTCTTTGGACGAGATTGCGTCTTTGGTTGCTTGGATGTCCAGCTCCGAGAATTCATTTACCACAGGCGCGGTATTCGATATTAGCGGCGGCCGCGCTAC
The DNA here is from genome assembly GCA_019241095.1 of Verrucomicrobiota bacterium. Lineage (GTDB taxonomy): Bacteria > Verrucomicrobiota > Verrucomicrobiia > Chthoniobacterales > JAFAMB01 > JAFAXJ01. The sequence goes on from JAFAXJ010000160.1 coordinate 2,347, forward strand.
CTATTGACTATCGATCGTAGACGAAATCACTTTCGAGATTTGCCTCAAAAGGTAACCTGGCACGCGAACTGCCAAAAGAAGATGGCCATCAGCTATTGCAATTAAATTGCAACAGTTATTGCAAGATGATTGTATCTGGCAATGCAACCGTTTCCGCTGGGAAATATCCTTGCGCATTCCCGATCTTCAGTTTGGGCGCTCTCTCTGGGTTTTCTGGGCTTTTTCTCTCCGATTTTGACAGCCGATGGACAGATAACTTCCCCTGCGTCGGCACCCTCCCTTGGAGGCTTTTCAAACCAAACTCCGGTGAATGCGTCGGGCAGCGCAGCCGAGTCAACCGCTACTGAGCTCAACCCAATTGTTGTGACCGGCCAACTCAATGAGGCTCGCAGCCTGATTGTGCCCTCCTTAGGCGCAACTAAATACACGATTGGTCAACCCCAGATTCAGACCCAGTCACAGGGTGATAACGCTCCGTTCAACCAGGTGATCCTCAGGGCCCCTGGCGTCGCCCAAGATTCCTATGGTCAACTGCATGTCCGTGATGAGCATGCCAACTTGCAATACCGAATCAATGACGTGCTTATACCCGAAGGCATTACCGGCTTTGGTCAGGAAATTGATACCCGTTTAGTTGATAGCGTTTCGTTGATCACCGGCTCTTTGCCGGCGCAGTACGGGTTCAGGACCTCGGGAATAATCGATATTCACGTCAAGGAAGGCCCGAATCTAAACGGCGGTAATCTAACTTTATACGGCGGTTCTCACCAGACTATGAATCCTAGCTTTGAATTTGGCGGATCAACTGGGAGGTTTAATTACTTCGGCGTCGGAAGCTACAATCAGAATGATCTAGGCATCGAAAATCCGACAGGGAAGCCGTCAGCCATTCACGACGATACTGAACAGTATAAGGGCTTTGCCTATCTTTCCTATCTGATTGATGACACGAGCCGAATCAGTCTCTTATTGAGCGGCACCTACTCAGAATTTCAGATTCCGAATAACCCCGGTCAGACGCCAGCCTTCGATTTAGCTGGAGCTAGCCTGCGGAACTTTGATTCGAGAAACCTTAATGAAAATCAATACGAACAGAATCACTATGCAATCCTTGCGTACCAGAAATCTTTTGACACCTTGAGCTTCCAGTTGGCGGCCTTTACCCGCTACAGCGGAACTTTATTCTCCCCCGACCAGAAAGGTGACCTGATTTTTACTGGTTTAGCTGGAAGAATCGATCGCAGCATTTTTTCTAATGGAGTTCAATTCGATGCCAGTTGGGCCATCAACGATGCTCATACGCTTCGTGGAGGATTCCTGGTAACAATAGAGCACGCCAGCGTGTATACTACTAACCAGGTCTTTCCGGTCGATTCCGATGGCAATCAATCATCGGACGTTCCGTTCACCATTACCGATAACCAACGCAGGACCGGCGGTCTCTATGGTGTATATCTGCAAGACGAATGGAAAGTGTTTCAGCCGCTGACGATTAACTTTGGTGCTCGGTTTGACGTTGTAGACGAGTACACCCATGACAATCAGCTAAGTCCGAGAGTCAACGTTGTGCTTCAAGCAACGAAAACTACTACTCTTCATGCTGGATACGCGCGGTATTTTACCCCGCCCCCGCTGGAGCTGGTTCAGTCGCAAAGCATCAGCAAGTTTGTAGGCACTTCCAACCACTCAGCGGTCTTAGAAAGCACCGTGGTTAAACCAGAACGCGCTCACTACTTTGATGCTGGGATGACCGAGCAGTTTACCCCTGCGTTCTCCGCGGGCGTCGACGGCTATTACAAAATCTCCTACGATTTGATCGATGAGGGCCAGTTTGGGTCGGCTTTGATTTTTTCGCCCTTCAATTACGCGAAAGGAAATCAGTACGGCCTTGAACTCACGACAAACTATGCTCACCGCGGGTTCAATGCTTACGCCAATTTCAGCTTTGAACGCGGAACCGGCGAACGGATAGCTTCCGGACAGTTCTTATTTGCCCCAGATGAACTTGCTTTCATTCGCAACCACTGGATCTTTCTCGATCACGATCAGCGCTACACCCTTTCAGCTGGCAGTTCCTATACATTCAAAGAAACCACCGTCTACGCCGATCTGCTTTTTGGCAGCGGACTGCGAAGCGGCTTCGCAAATACCGACGAGGTCGACCCGTATTATACCTTTAACGTAGGCCTGACTCATGCGCTGCATTTGCCAGATAAACATGGCCAAGTCCTTTTTCGGTTCGACGTCGTCAATCTGTTCGATCAAACTTATCAGTTAAGAAGCGGTACCGGAGTTGGCGTCTTTGCTCCTCAATATGGAGCGCGTCGCGGGTTCTTCGGCGGAATTAGCTGGATTTTTTGAATTCTGCCTCGGGGTGGCCAGAGCTGCTTTGTCCGTAGGAAACGAACCGGCGGAAAAATTTAACTATGGTTTGCCAGAACGTCTCCGGCTCCGCGATCCAGCTTCTGCGGATCATACCTTGCGACGGGTTCGTATGCTTCGCGCGTTAAGAAAACTTCGGCGTCCCAGTTTGCGAACGTTCTGTTGCCTATGGCTGAATCGCCCAGGATGGATCGGTTTGGCCAAGGGAACCTATTGAATAGAACCCGTAGTTACTAAGGCCCCAGAGTACTTGTTCCCCGGTTACGATATTGGACCACAAGATATCGCTGGAATGGTTGCCGCTAACGTCTGCCAATCCTTTCACTTGCCAGTAAGAACTTCGAGGGGATGACATCCATTGGCCTGCAACCGAAAACC
>JAFAXJ010000617.1 GCA_019241095.1 Verrucomicrobiota bacterium
ATTGAACCGATCCGTGTGGCGGCTTACATCGAAAGCCGCCGAGGTTCTGCTGCGACCATTAAGCAACACATGGCTGCAATTCGGATGCTGTTTTCCTGGCTGACGGAAAAAGGCATTCTCACCATCAATCCAGCGCGCGAAGTCAAGACACCGAAATTCTCTCGAACTGAAGGCAAGACGCCGGCATTCAGTACGGAAGAGGTTCAGAAAGTATTGAAGGCAATCGACACGAGTCACGTGGTGGGGCATCGGGATAAAGCGCTACTTGCAACTTTGGCCTATACGTTTGCGCGCATTGGTGCCGTCGTGAATCTGAAGGTTGAAGATTATTTTCAAACGGGAAAACGGTCGTTAATCCGGTTCAAAGAGAAAGGTGGCAAAGAAAAGGAGATCCCCGTCCATCATAAGTTGGAAGAAATCCTGGACGAATATCTCAGAGTTTCAAAGCTGCGCGAAACGCCGGACACGCCACTGTTCCCAACAACCCTTGGTAAAAGCCGGCAGCTAGGTTCTCGTCCAATGACCAGGTTTGATGGAGCTAATCTCCTGAAGCGACGATTGAGAGATGCCGGCATCGTGGGCGACTATTCTCCCCACTCATTCCGTGCAACCGGCATTACTAACTTCCTGGAAAACGGAGGAACCCTGGAAGTTGCTCAACGCATAGCAGGCCACGCTGATAGCCGCACTACCAAACTATACGACCGTCGCGGTCAGAAAGTGTTAGTCGAAGATATGGAGAGGGTGAGGTACTAACACCTTTTAAGTTCAAGCAAAGCTTAATTGAAGATCAGAATTGCGACCCAAGAACAGATCCGGGTGCGCCGGAATGAACAAACACGTCGCTCTAAATGAAATTTTCGACGATCGTCTTTGCTTAACGTTGCTCATTATCGCAGTACCGTTTTTGCTTGTGCAGTTAGATATCATCAAGGCTGACTGGTTACGCCTTGAGCCGGCGTCATATCAATAGTGATTGCCGTTACCGTTATACTTATGATCTTAGTCCAAAAGAGAAAAGAAAATGAACCGTTTTCTCCTCTACATAACCCTGCTTCTGATGACCTACTCTGGGAGCGCGGCGCATTCGCGCGGGATAAGGCCGAAGACTGTGGTCAGAGATTTGTGGACCCCTTAAAAGGGATTACGGCCGTTGTCGAATGGTTCGAAAACTTAATGACAACTTCGACAAAGTCGCCATTCAGGGAGCAGGTTACGGCGCGATTTGGCATGGGCAGAAGAGCTGGAACGGCGTAGCCATCTTGCTAAGGACCTCGTACCTGATGAGATTCGACGCGCGCTGCTGGGAGGCCCGAACGATTCCCATAGCCGCTACATTGAGCGCGTTATTAACGGGATGGTTGTCGCGTGCCTTTATCTACCGAACGGTAATCCCGCGCCCCGGCCCGAAGTTTGATTATAAACTTCGCTGGTTTGAGAGATTCATTGCGGCACGCGACCGACCCCCTGAGGAAGAACCGGTCTATTGTACTGGCGGGCGATTTTAACGTAATGCCGACCGAACTGGATGTTTACAAGCCGGAGCGCTGGCTTGACGGAGCGCTTTTCCGCCCAGAGGTCCGGGAGGATTACAGGCGTTTACTCGCACAAGGGTTGAGAGACAGTTTCCGCATCCTCCATCCCGGCGAATAAGTCATGCGTTATGGGACTATTTTCAGATGCCTGTTGCGCAACCCGGGATTGCGGATTGATCATCTTCTGGTATGCCAGCAACTCGCGATCGCCTTCGCGCGGCTCACGTGGATCAGGATGTGGGCGGGTGTAGATCAAAAAGAGAGACATAGTTGAATGTTGTGGCTCCAAGTAGCACCATTGAAGTACTCAAATGCTGGAAAATACGTTCGAATCCCTAGAGAAGAAAAGTTCAAGCCGGTCAGCTAAATATAACAGCACAGGTCCAATATTTTTATGATCGCGTGCGTGATTCATGGCGCCAAAGATCTCCGCGTGCAGGAGCAATCCGATCCTCAACCGGGAGCCGGTGAGGTAGTTGTCCGTTTCGGGGCTGGCGGCATTTGCGGATCGGATCTTCACTATTATTTTGAAGGCGGCATAGGGGATGTAAAAATCAAAGAACCAATGATCGTTGGGCACGAGGTCGCGGGAGAGGTTGTTGCGGTTGGGTCTGAAGTGCGGAGAACCAAACCGGGCGATCGCGTGGCGGTGAATCCAACCCGGGCTTGTTTGCAATGTCCTGAATGTTTGTCTGGGCACGCAAATCTTTGTAGGAACGTGTTGTTTTTTGGAAGCGCTTCAAGCCTACCCCATGTCCCGGGAGCATTTGCCAGCTTATTCCTGGCATCGGAAAAACAGTGTGTACCGGTTCCTCCAAAGATGAGTTTCCGAGTCGCAGCATCGGCTGAACCGCTCGCTGTAGCACTTCATGCTGTTGCACAATGCGGTCCACTTCTTGGGAAAGCAGTGCTGGTGACCGGTTCGGGACCAATTGGAATTTTGGTCTCCGCCGCAGCACATTTAGCGGGTGCTTCCCGGGTCACAGTTACCGATTTGTTTGATGAACCTCTACAAGTCGCTCTTCGAATGGGCGCAGAGGAGGTGGTCAACGTTAAAAGCCAACCGGACTTGCTAGCTGAATTTGGACGGGATCGTGGGCAGTTTGACGCGGTATTCGAAGCTTCTGGGAATGCGCGAGCACTGGAAAACTGTATTACTTCGGTTCGACCTGCTGGGCGAATTGTTCAAATAGGTATTATGCCCGCAGGAAACGCAGCCGCGCCGATAAACAGGATTATGGCAAAAGAGCTGAAACTGATCGGATCCTTCCGTTTCTATGACGAGTTCGAGTGGGCAGTGGATCTTCTGGCCGCAAACCGCATAGATCTCACACCAATTTTTTCCGCGGAATATCCCTTCTCGCGAGCTATAGAGGCATTTGAGCTTGCATCTGACCGTCATCGAGCTGTGAAGGTATCGTTGGTAGCTGGATAGGTGTCGATTTTGAAATATCAGCTTCTTTCGTACCGGAGCGGATGAGAGCAAGCCTGTGACCTACGAATACGACGCAATTGTGGTGGGCTCGGGGCCGAATGGTCTGTCAGCGGCAATAAGGTTAGTTCAACATGGACTTTCCACGCTTGTCTTGGAAGGCAGCAGCACCTTTGGGGGTGGTGTCCGCACAGAGGAACTGACGTTACCTGGATTTCGGAATGATCTTGGATCAGCAGTTCATCCGTTTGCTTTCGCTTCCCCATACTTCTCCTCATTGGGGCTGGAAAATCACGGACTGACTTGGATATTCCCGGAAATCCCATTAGCTCATACCCTTGCAAACGGTCGTGCCGTGGCTCTTGAGCGATCGGTTGAGATGACCAGCTCGGCGCTGGGAAGCGACGCTAAGCGGTATCGTAGCTTATTTGCTCCATTGGTATCTGAATCTTCAAAGCTGGTAAGAGAATTTTTGCAGCCTCTTCTGCATCTGCCCCGATACCCTCTTACGCTTGGCCTTTTCGGAGTAAAAGCAATCCAGCCCGCCACACTGTTAGCCCGAACAGTTTTTTCCGAATCAAACGCGAGGGCATTGCTTGCAGGACTCGCGGCGCATTCTTTCTTGCCCTTGAGCTGCCCAGGTTCAGCTGCATTCGGTTTGGTTTTAGGAATGCTCGGCCATACAACAGGCTGGCCTTTCCCTCAAGGCGGTGCCAACCGGATTACCTCTGCACTAATAAGTTGTTTCCAAAAACAAGGCGGCAAAATTCAGTCTGGCTTTTGGACCACCAATTTGCGTGAACTTCCTCCCTCCAAGTTAGTTCTGCTTGATTCGACGCCAAAACAGTTTCTACAAATTGCCGGAGAGCAAATGCCAAAAAGGTACCGAGATGCTTTGAAGCGATTTCGATATGGTCCGGGAATTTTCAAAGTCGATTACGCCCTGAGCAAGCCAATACCATGGAAGAACGAAATCTGCAGG
>JAFAXJ010000416.1 GCA_019241095.1 Verrucomicrobiota bacterium
CTCGTGTCTGGCATTTTTGTTTCCTGTGTTTACCTTCCAGCCGTTTTCGTTTCACAACTCAACTATGGACTTTGTCGGGTCGCAATTTTAACACCGTTGCGAGCAATTTATTGAGGTGGATTTTGAAACAGTCTTCGTTGCACCATATCGATCCCGATTACGCGCGGGTATGGGTTTCTTATCGTCGGCTGCGGTTCTCTATCTTTCTTTTGTTCTCTGCGGCTGTCGTCGAACTTCTTTACGGACTGTTTCTGCCGGGAATACTATTAGCCCTGATTTTTGTCGCTTACTTCTTTTGTTCAGCGGCTCTCGCATGTTGGAAATGTCCACGCTGCGGCCAACCATTTTTTCGTTTCGCCTTTTATCGCAGCCTGTTTGGGGGCAAATGTTTTTACTGCGATCTGCCAAAATGGTCTGTGTCGGAGTCAGGAAATCTGATCTGGCCGCCTCAGTTTCCTGTGGGATGGAAGCGCCCGATTGTGCTGGTCAAAACAAAGCTGTCTGATTCGTCAAACCTGATGTGATCGGAGATTCAGGTGCTTTGGCCGATTCAAAGCGCCTTGTCTAATTCAGATCTGATTTGCCTTTAGATCCGACCCTGCGCAAACCTGATTGGGTGTGCCGGGTTGATTTTACACATGACTTGATTAAAGTGACGCCTGTGAATTGTGGAGTGGTATGGCTAAAGACTACTACCTGATTCTGCGTGTCAAACCGCAAGCTACTTCGGATGAAATCAGGTCGGCGTATCGGCGTCGCGCTTTGGAACTGCACCCGGATCAGTCGGGTCTGACAAGTGATCCGTTCCTTGAGCTTCAGGAAGCTTACCATGTCTTAAGTGATCCGTCGCGCCGTGCGATGTACGATCGCCACGCCGGAGAGATCCCAATCAAAAACACACATAGACGAAGAAATTCTTCGGAAATGGCAGTAAGAAAAAGCCGTGCCGAGCCCCTCATTCCTAAAAGGTCTCCACATTATCCAGAGGACTTGCCCTTCTCTCGTGCATCTCGATCTTTTTCGCCCTTTTTTGAGGACATTTTTGATCTAGTGAGCGGCAAATTTTTCCCAACTGCGATTTCGGACATCGAGCAAGAAGCAAATATGACGTTCGATGTAATGCTGTCGCCTTATGAAGCCAAACTGGGAGGCGTAGCTCAGCTTTTAGTCCCTGCCCAGATGCAATGCCCAAATTGCGCAAGGTCGGCCTTTGTGAATCGATATCGGTGTACCCGGTGCGCTACGCGGGGATATGTCGCGGTCCAATACCCGGTTGATGTCGCGTTCCCAGCCGGGCTGCGAGGAGATTACAGTGTGAATTTAGTCGTCGAGAATCTCGGAGGTCTCGAACTGACAGTACATTTCAGGCTTTCAGTAACTCGCTAGCAAAGTCTGCGCAAGCGCTTTTTGTATTGCCGGCGGGAAGGTCTGTCCATTGAGACCGTCTTCTTAGCAGATTGATACTGCATTAAATTGCACAGAGAATTTGATTAGAATTAACCATCCCGCTTTGTCGGAAGCCCGATCAGGAACGTGGGATTGTTGGCATGCTAGGTGCTTTAGAAATGGCTCTGAGTATGCGCTCGACTATTCTAATCCTTACTCCTACCGGAGGCTTTGTTCGAATTGATTGCGGGAACCTCTCCCTCACTTGGGAAGATAACGTGACTGATCAAGTTGTTCGGCAATACACAAAAAAGTATCTCGTTGATGAAGGTTTCTTTGAAGAAGCTTCCAGCAGCCTTGAACACCTTCCGGATCTTGCTACCGCTGAACTGATAGAAGAACTCGATAAACTCTGCTAATGATTGCTCGAATTCCTAGCCGCAAGCCGCACATGAAACGGCATAAGGGGGCGGGCCAAGCGGTGGCGGTATTTCCGAGGCGGTACTCGGGTCAGCCTGAGCTTTGCCGGTACTGAGAACTGCAAAGTGAGTCCGATGTGCGTTGGCGGCTCGGGGTGCCCCCGGCTCTCCAGTCAACTCAGGGACCGGCTTACAATTTGCTGGGCTTGCTCCACAATCGCGGCGAGATGGTCTGCGCCTTTCAGGCTCTCGGCATACAGTTTGTAGATATTTTCAGTTCCGGACGGCCGAGCCGCAAACCAGCCGTTAGTTGCTACAACTTTCAATCCGCCAATTGCAGCGTTGTTGCCTGGAGCCCGCGTAAGCTTCGCAGTAATAGGTTCGCCCGCGAGATCAGTGGCTGTGACCATTTCCGGGGAAAGTTTTTTTAGAGCGTTTTTTTGTTCCGGGGTCGCCGCAGCATCGATTCGAGTATAAAAAGGAGTTCCGAATTTGTTGGTTAGTTCCCGATAATGCAATCCAGGATCTTTTCCTGTAATCGCGGTAATCTCCGCAGCAAGAAGCCCAAGTATCAAACCGTCCTTATCTGTGGTCCAGACCGATCCGTCGCGACGCAGAAAACTCGCTCCGGCGCTCTCTTCGCCGCCGAAACAACATGAGCCGTCAAACAAGCCCGGCGTAAACCATTTGAAACCGACCGGGACCTCCCAGAGCTTACGATTCAGACCGGCGACCACGCGGTCTATCAAGCAACTGCTGACGAGCGTTTTACCCACTACCGCACTCGCAGGCCAGCCTGCACGATGGGAAAGCAGGTAATTGATAGCGACAGCAAGGTAATGATTTGGGTTTAAAAGCCCGTCCGAAGGAGTCACGATGCCATGGCGATCAGAATCAGGGTCGTTACCGAAAGCAATATCGAAACGATCCTTCAAATTCACCAGGCTGGCCATCGCCCAAGGACTTGAGCAGTCCATCCGGATCTTTCCGTCGTGATCAACCGTCATGAATGCGAAGGTGGGATCCACCTTCTGGTTCACGACAGAAATGTTAATCCCATAACGGTCTACTACCGTTTGCCAATATCCAACGGCAGCGCCTCCGAGAGGATCGACGCCGATTCTCACCCCGGAAGAACGCACAGCTGCTAAATCAATAACTGTCCCGAGCGCTTCTACGTATCCGTTAACGAGATTTTCGGCGTGAGTCGTTGAAGCTCTGAGTGCATTCTCAAAAGGGATACGCTTAATTGTTTTGTTTCCATCCCGTAACAGTTCATTCGCCCTGCGCTGAACCGAATCGGTAATGTCCGTATCAGCCGGACCGCCATTAGGAGGGTTATACTTAAACCCGCCATCAGAGGGAGGATTGTGCGATGGTGTAATAACAACGCCATCTGCCAACCCGTCGGAACGGCCCTGATTATAAGCAAGTATCGCGCGAGAAATGACCGGAGTTGGAGTGTAACCATCTTGGTTCTGGATAATTGTCTCGACCCCGTTTCCTGCCAACACCTCCAGCGCAACGCGCTCCGCAGGTCTCGAAAGCGCATGCGTATCTTTGCCCATAAATAAAGGGCCGGTGATTCCCTGGTTATGCCGATACTCACAAATTGCTTGAGTGATCGCCAGAATGTGGGCTTCGGTAAAGGTTGCGTTCAAACTCGTTCCGCGATGACCGCTGGTGCCGAAGCTGACGAGTTGGGTTGGATCGCTGAGATCAGGCTGTTTTTCGTAGAAGTCGGCCTCGAGCCTGCTCAGGTCAACCAGCAGTTCTTTGGGTGCAGGCTTGCCTGCAAGGGCATTCGTACTCATTGGATATTTAGATCACATCGGGTCTATCACATGGACTCAAAGGCCCGATACGATGTTTCAAATGGAAGTTCCGGAGGCAACCACGGCCCCCTTGGGAATTACAACAACGCCGTCGCGGATATAGTAGTTTTTGCCATCTAGATCGGTCGGCTTGCCTTTGGGTGTAATGACGACGTTATCCCCAATGCGCGCGTTCTTATCAATAATCGTCCCTTCAATAACACAGTTGGCTCCGATACCAAGCGGCGGACCATCTTGGTTCTGCCGGAATGCCTGGTTCTGGTAAAAGTCTGCACCCATCATAACGGTATTACGAATTGTAGATCCTTTACCAATCATGCTTCGCAAACCGATTACGGCTCGATCGATGTTGGCATCGATAACGACGCAACCATCAGCAATGATCGCTCGGCCAATTTTTGTTCCGATCACTTTGCTGGCGGCCAAAAATCTTGGATGAGTATAAACCGGATTTGCAAAATCAAAAAAATCAAACGGTGCATCTGTCTCGGTGAGGGCAAGGTTCGCCTCAAAAAACGCGCGCACGGTTCCAATATCTTCCCAATAGTCCTGAAATATATAGGCAAAAACCTGGTGTTTCTGCAGTGACAACGGGACAATATGTTTACCGAAATCGTCGTGATCGTTGTTCAGAGCGTCAATTAAGATTTTACGGTTGAATACATAAATTCCCATTGACCCCTGGTACAATTCGGAATCGCCAGGACGACCCAATTCTTCAAGCAAATCAACAGGTATCTTTAGCTCCTGCAACAT
>JAFAXJ010000419.1 GCA_019241095.1 Verrucomicrobiota bacterium
ACGACGAATACCCGCGTATTGGACTCTCGCCTGCTGAGATCGGTATTAAGCTGATTGAGGTGGTTCTTGGCCTTGTCCAATCTCAAGCCGGTGCACGCAAACGGTTCACATGCCATCTCACGAACTATCGGATCACTGACGCTAATCACGTCAGTAAAGACCAATGCGTCCATTCCGCCCAACGAGGCCAGCATCGAGCCAATACCAGCGCGCAACCGGTGAACAAACACATCGAGAGCCAATTTAGCGCGCTCTTCGCCAGCTAACGCTTTAGGAAGAATTACGCGAGTATCTCCTGGCAAGCCAGATAGGCCAGCCAGCCCGGATTGTTTGTTAAGGAGCTTCTCCATATCGTCTGCAGACATACCTTCGCGCATCAGATATAGCAGGATACCCGGATCCAAGCCGCCGCTTCGCGTACACATTGCAATCCCATCAAGAGGTGTAAAGCCCATCGTGGTATCGATGCTTTTCCCGCCTCGAACTGCGCACAAAGAGCAACCTCCGCCAAGATGGCAGATGATCACTCTCAGGTTAGGGTCATTTTCCCTGCCCATCAGCTTTTCTGTGACTGCGCTGACGTACCGGAAGTTCGTACCATGAAATCCATACCGGCAGATCTGCTGTTCAAGCCACGAATAAGGGCCGGGGTACGTCGACGCAGATTTCGGCAATGTTCGATGAAATGCCGTGTCAAACACTGCGGCTTGAGGAACTTTTGTCCCGAATAGCGATTGGAGAGCGCGAATTGCCTCCAATTGGGGCGGATTATGCAATGGTGAAAATTCCCCCATCTTTTCGATCGTCTTCTCCACCTTGGAATCGATCAAAACAGCTTGATCGTAGTATCTTCCGCCGTGGACAACACGATGACCGACAATATTGACCTCTGCCGGGCCTTGCAAAACGCGCTTCTCTCCTTTCCAAAGAGTTTCAACCAGGCGAATGGCTCGTTCTTTCAGTGTGAGATCAGCAGGAATTGAGAACCGCTCTTGTTCATTTCCGTAATAAACTTTGACGTAAAACTCTCCTTCCGGTTGGTCCGGTTCGGTCGTGTCAAGAACAGCTTTCCAATCCGGTCGCAGCGGATCTCCTGACATCTGGGCCTCGTCAATCGTGAACATTTGAGCCCTTTGGCTCCCGCTACCGCCGTTAAAGGTCAGGATATGCATGATGAGCTACATCTATAAGGGGAAATGGAACGGAACGGATCAATCACTAGCCTTGAAAATGCAGGCTAAGCACCGGGCCTGCAATTGTAGATAAGCTCGAGTCACTATCCTCAGAGTAGGTTCAAGGTGCAACAATTATACCGACCTCCGCATCCGCGAGAACTTGGGCTAACTCTGGCAACGGAGCTTGATCAGTTACAATCAGATCAATTTGGTGTAACGGAGCGATATGAGCAAAAGAACCGCGTCCAAACTTAAAATGATCCGCCAAAACGATTGTACGCCGTGCAGTCTTGATCATGCTGAGAATCATGGCGGCTTCCTCAAGGACAGTTGTGGTTAATCCTTCACGAATGCTAATTCCGCCAACCCCAATGACTGCGGTATCAGCTGTTATACTGGAGGCGGAAACAAACCCAATAGGACCGATCGTCACCTGAGCGTACCGGTTGTATTGTCCTCCCAAAAGATAAAGATCGGAGTAGCACGACGACGGAAGGATAGCTGGGATCGCTAAACTATTCGTGACAATCGTAAGGTTCCGCAGTTCTCCCAGCTCAGACGCAAGAAATCGAGTACTGGATCCTCCATTCAGAATCAGGGTCTCACCGTCACCGACCAGCTTACACGCTGCTTGCGCAATGCGCTTCTTCTCTGACACGTGAGTTGACATGCGTTGCATAAATGGGGTGTCGCCATGAACTAAATTGTCCAAAGCGACAGCACCGCCGTGCGTGCGCTTCAACAAACCGTCGCTTGCCAATATGTCGAGATCCCGGCGGATTGTATCTCCTGACACTTCGAAAAGCGCAGACAGATCATGCACCGTTAACTGTCCGCGCTCTTGCAGCAGTCGAAGCAATTCGAGGTGTCGTCTCGCGGGCAGAGCACTATCTCGAATCGGATCGTCCGGCATAAAATCGTATTCAATTAAGACCAGAAAATCTGGAATATCCTTGAATACGCTGATTTATGCGTTTATTGAAATCTAAATATGCATAAAACAGCGGTTCCCCCATCGACCGAGCCGGATAAAGATCATTCTATAAACGATAGCTCCGATTCACACTCGCAAATTCCGCGCAGGGATTTTATTAAGCGAACTAGTCTCGCTTTGGCGGGATCCGCGGCAGCATCAAGTATGCTTTTGCCGACACGTCGGGCTGTCGCGGCCGGGCCTACCGAGATCACCTTCGCAAGCGCTAAATTTTTTGGTAAGCAAACAATTGCCGACATCGCGGAGTCGTATAATAAAGCTCAAGACAAAGTGCGGGTGATGTACAAGGAGCTTCCACCCCCGAGCTCTTCGACTGAAGTCCATCAACAATTAGTTCAACAGTTAGCTCGTCGAAACGGCGAGCCCGATGTTTTCACTCAAGACATAATCTGGATTGCTGAGTTTGCCGATGCAAAATGGGCTCTTCCATTGGATGAGTACTTTAACTCTGATGCAATGAAGGACTATTTCCCGGGCATGGTACAGGCTTGCACCTGGCAAGGGAAGCTGACAGCACTACCATGGTTTGTGGATTCCGGCATGCTGTACTACCGCAAAGATTTGTTAGCAGATCTGAACGCGCGAGCGCCGGAGACCTGGGATGAACTGATTGACGCCGCGAAACAACTCACCAGCTCTGGTAAAAGCAAGCTAGGATTTCTCTGGCAGGCGAAACAGGCAGAAGTTCTGGTCTGTGACTTGGTCTCTTTCATTGGTTCAAACGGGGGATCAATTTTAGAGCCGGACGGGAAAACTGTCCGGATCGCAGAGGAACCGGCCGTGGAAGCGGTTCAGCTGATGCATGATCTCATAAGGAAATACAAAGTCAGTCCGGAAGACGTATTAAGTTGGGATGAGGAACCCTCGAGGCGGCCTTTCACCGGAGGCGATGCAGTTTTCCTACGCAACTGGTCCTACGTGTGGAAGGTGGCTCAGAACGAATCAGAATCCAGTGTTGCAAACAAGGTCGGCGTAGCACCATTGCCTCACTTCCCAGGTAAAAAAAGTGCGGCGGCTCTGGGCGGCTATCAGTACGGGGTGAATGCACACAGCAAAAATCGTGAAGCTGCCATCGACTTTGTGCGGTGGATGTCATCTCCAGAAACGCAGCTTCAGTTCGCCCTTCAGCTGGGACTGTGCCCTACCCGTCCTTCAGTGCTAGCTGACCCAAAGGTTGGGCAGGAACAACCATTCATGCGGCAATTGAAAGATGTGTTTGTAGGAGCTATACCCCGTCCTGTTACGCCGAAGTATCCGCAAGTTACTTTGGTATTACAATCCCAGATCTCTAGAGCGCTGACCACTGGAGAAGTAAAAGCCGAGCTGGCCGCAGCGAAAGCGAAGATCCAGACTATTGTCGCCGCGTAAAGACAGCTTCCAATTAAATGACGATTGCCAGAGCGCTGGTAGGAGAGGCTAACTTAAGACCTCCAATTTTTCGGTGGAGATTACCGGCGCCCGTCCT
>JAFAXJ010000033.1 GCA_019241095.1 Verrucomicrobiota bacterium
CTAGCGGCCTACAAGGGAGATGCCAAGCCGGTCGCGAGTTTTTTCGCCGAGGATGTCGCATACATGGACCAGGACGGCCAGCTAACCAAAGGCCGGGACGCAATTGAAAAGCTGCTTGCCACAGTGTTCCGGGAAAAACTCCGGCGCCAACCTGGGAATTGCCGTTGACGATGTTATGCAACTCACTCCGGACGTAGCGGTTTTCAGAAGCGTGGCGACAGTTACCCCAGAGACGGGGCCGCTGAAGCGACCCGATTCGAGGTTATCCGGGTCAAAAAGGGGGATCAGTGGCAGATTTTCACCTGACAGAAGCGTCGGCGCTGGCCCCGAATGCCTACTGCCAGCTTCAGGCACTTGATTGACTAATATAAGGCGAATTGGAGCAATTATAAGAACAACATCCAGAATTTTCGCAGTAACCGGGTGCTTGAAATCAATAACACCATCCAGGATAATTTCGATAACAAAGCTTTGGTACGCTTATCCATTGCACGCCGAACCTAACCGACTGGTCATTTTTTGCCTTCCATTCGAAGTCAGTAAGCGTAGAAAAGAGGACTCATGTGCAGGTCATCCGATCGAATATGAAGGCGGTCATGTCTCTCGCCAGTGCAGCGGTCCTCTTTTCCGCGTGCGCGCAACTGTCAACAGTCAAGAACGCCAAACCCGTTCCGCCAACGCTTGGAATTGTTTCGGCAGCTAACCTGCCATCGGAAAAGGATCAGCGAGCCGATCCGGAAGCTGCGCTAGCCCGTTACCTCAGCATTGCTGCGAAGGCTTGGTCGGATTTGGAGCGCGATCCATCAAACGCGAGCACCCTTTTACTTTACAACTATTCGGTTGGCCGGGTCATTTCGCTAGTGCAAGAAACCGGCAAGCTGCCGAGCGCCGGTGCTGTCCTTATCGGAACCGGTCCAAACTCCTACAGGCTCACGTACAGCAGCGACATCAAGCTGGTCGCTGATCCGCGGAACGTTCATCTCATTCCGGCTGACGAACTGAGAATCGCCGGAAAAAGCTATTCATCTCGAGTCCGCAGGGATGGAATTGGAGCGCCTGTACTGGTGCAGACCGATGCCCAGGTGCGAAAGGCACGCGAACAGTTTCTACCCCCGGGCAGGATCTACTACGGGATGACCGCGATACTGGAATTTCAGGGCGGGCAGGCACGATTGATCGTCAAAGACCCACTGGCATCCGACCGGGTGCTCGCCGCTGGGAACAATTTTACCCTGGCGGCAGATTTCTCAATCGGTCCCGCTGCCATATTGGCGAAGAATCGCCCCCAACGACTCGGCTTTATTCGAATGATCCGGCCAGCCAAATATGCCGACACGGCCATGCTCGTTCGACTTCAGCCGTATGATCCCGACAAAATTCCTGTCCTGATGACACACGGCCTGCAGGACACCGCGGCCACCTGGGCTCCGCTGCTCAACGAGCTGCGGCGTGATCCCGAAATTAACAAGCATTATCAATTCTGGGTCTACAGTTATCCGAGTGGTTATCCGTTTCCGTACTCAGCCATGCTCTTGCGCGAAGAATTGGACCGAGTTGACAAGACCTATCCCCATCACAAGAAGATGATCTTGGTCGGACACAGCATGGGCGGGCTACTTTCCCGTCTGCTGGTAACCGATGCCGGCATGACCTTCTGGGACAGATATTTCGGCAAGCCGCCAGACGAGGTCCCAATGAACGCGAAAGATAAGCAACTCCTCGAAAGCGCACTCATTTTCGAACATCGTCCCGATGTCGGCAGGGTTATTTTTTTCTCCACTCCTCACCGTGGAGCGGGGCTGGCCACGACCTGGATCGGACGGATCGGAATTGGCCTCGTCAAGCTTCCGGCCAACCTGATTTCGGTGGGGGTAACAGCGACCAAATTGCTGGTGACGCCCGGAAACTCCGCTCGAAAGCCACATTTCCCGACCAGCATCGAAACGCTCTCACCCTATAATCCATTTGTGAAGACATTGAACACCTTACCCATTGCAGACCACATTCCATATCATTCCGTTATCGGCGACCGCGGCCGCGGGAACACGCCGAGCAGTAGCGACGGAGTAGTACCCTACTGGAGCTCGCATCTTGAGGGAGCGCAGTCGGAGCGGATCGTTCCCTCGGGTCACGCTTCGCATCAGAATCAGGAAGGAATGGAAGAAGCGGACCGAATCTTACGGCTGAATCTTCGTGGAGAGCGTGAGGCAGCCGGGAAGCCGGCTCGTGGACATGCTCGCCCTACCGCTTTTGTGGCGGGCTAGCTACGAACTTACCGGATCACGGCCAGGAGTCGGCATAGTTGCTCCGCCGACTATCGCCACTTGCCTCATTCGCTTAGTAATTTTGTCCTTGGCATCTACCGCCGCTGGCTTCATAGTTCGGGTCTCCATTCATTTCTATGGAACCCTATCGGACATTTGACGAAATCTTAACGGCTAGACTGAAAGCCGTTAAGGAATCGCTTCGTCCCGCAACGGCTGAGGAATTACACAAGCTGCTTGGCGAAATCTTCGCGGCCGATCCGTTACACCCGTGGATGGAATCCGCAAACCATTTCGTCAAAGAGCATGGGGACGAGGCCGCTTATCGCGCAGAAACCTCGGACGGCGTTGGTTTGGTGTTCTATCCGCGAACCGGCCGTGGGATGTGGTATATGTTGAAGGACAAGAAGGTCTCCGGAGTCGGAATCATCAGCGAGAAAAACATAAAGCGCCTCACCCAGCTTGTGGCCGGGAGCTAGGCGCAGCCTAAGTAAGGTCTTTCCTTTCTCGCGGCCGCTCGGAGCGCACCAAGCGGTTTGGCGCTCGATGTCCCTCGCCGGGAATGCTTTGTAGGGCGGCTGGCTCAGTCGCCGAGACTTCGTTCGAGGCACTGCGGGAGCGTCGCCCTCAAAACATCACCCTAGAATTTGGCTTATTCTGCGGGCAGACCGATTTCCTCAGAGATTGACTCACGCCCAGGAAACAATAATAAAGCTTCTCGCCTTTGCATAAGCGGCCAATTCAGCGGTTGGAAGACGTCTTCCGCATCGCCAGTTACTGATCAGAACGATCATGTTCCAATGTGCTGTCGAGTTAGACCGCGAACTGATTTTCGATCCTCTCTCAGTCGTTAGTCGCATTTACGAGTATCTCGTATTCCGCTGAAAGAGGCAATTGGTGAGCGGAAAAACAGATGGTTGTTAATCGCGGCCAATTCCAAATGCTTCGTGACGCGAAACTTTGATCCGTCGACTCTTCCGCTAACGATTCCAACCCAGGCTGGCGATTTCCCGCTTTCGCACAACCCGATCCGCGGCCCGAGTGGAACTCGGAACTGAATGAATTTACCCCAGCCGACGTGTCGTTTACGTCTTCACATGCTTTCCTAATGGGAAATCGCTCTCGTTGTCGTCCGCTGATGCCAATGCGCACGTTCAACGTAAGGTTAATACGGGGACACAGCGCGTCCCGGAGCGCGAATAAGAAAACAAAGGTCCCGCGTCTTAGTGTGGCAGGATGTTGTAAAGGTGTGTGCGTCCCGTCACGGGCGATAGAAAGCCTTGACTCATCGGGATCGTTCCATTTTTGCAAGTGATAGCACCCAAGCTTTTCGGGACGAAACCGCATTACGCACTCGGCGTGTACTGGGTGATCTTGGTTCCCTGCAGTCCTAGTCCGCCCATCAATCCTTTTTGGCTGAAGAAGAAAACGTAAATGCCCTTTTTGAGAGTCGTAGTCGAAAGTGATTTCGCTATCCCGGTATCGACTACGACCAAGCTAGGGGCAGAGCCAACCTCCCAGCCCCCGCTCTTATGAAGATAATTCAGGGACGCAGCGTTCATGAAGAACATGGCGTAACCGAACTTCTGTAGGCCGGCTTGAAAGCCATAAGAGAGAGCGACTGTATTGTAGTAACCTACCGTTTTGCCATTGGCTATGAGGGCGCCGTCTCCGTGCTGGACACCAACCATGAAACCTCCTTTTACAATTCTGGGAAAGACGAGGACGGCCTCTGCCTTCTTACCAACAGCCCGTGCGGCCGGACTTTTCGAATAGAGACTTCCCAGAGCCGCTTTGGCGTTCTGGCTTATTTCGGTTGCATTGGCGGCCAGACCGGTACTTGGAAGCAAGCTCATGGCACTTAGGCTAAATGAAATGGTAGTCAAGAGAATAAAGTTTTTCATCAAAAATTACGTGTCTTGGGGCTTAGAACGAGGAAGCGACCCGTGGCGTGACAACCAAGCGATTTTCTGCAAAATACAGCATCACTGCTATGGGACTTTGGTCCCATAGCGACATTAGCCCTTTCAGGCTGTGAAAAACAGGTCTATTTCTCTTTTTGCCGTTTGATG
>JAFAXJ010000129.1 GCA_019241095.1 Verrucomicrobiota bacterium
CGGCGGCTTCCAAAATGCGACAAACCGCATCCACGACAGACTCATAAATTTCTTCGGGTGAGTTTCTATCCAGTTTAGTGCCTCGTGCAGTTTTGACTGATTGTAGTTCACTTCTCCATAGGCCAGAACCTTCTCGGCTTCAACGAGGCTACGGTTTGGATGCAATTTGACAAAGGCTCCACTTCTGAAATTCTGCTCTTCTCCGAAATCTGCATAGTCGTTATTGGACACTGCTAGCTCGAGGCCAAAGTTATCGCGCACAAAAATCAGGTGGTGAAAAACCAAGAAGTTTCGGACAGTCCACGGTGTCGCGATCAACACTGGAAGCAAAATGATGAGTAGCACATGAGATCGCCGCAAAACCGATAATCGGTACCGCCACAGAAGCAAACCAACAAAGCCAATTAAGATTACGCTGGCTGTGGGAGAAGTCAGCATCAATATCCCCATCACACAGCCAAGCAAGCAGTAAAGCTTCTTTGAACCACTTTTCGGCAAGTCCAGGCAGCGGCGAAACAGGCAGACAGCCCCTGCTAACAAGATGGCAGCATATACGGCTTCCCACCCGTAGCTGTAGCCAGTTTTCGAAGCAATCCAGATGCAGGCTGCAATTACTCCGTTCAGTGCGCCCATTCCAAGAGTTCTACTGAAGAGCGGAAATAAAGCCAATTGCAGAGAAAGCACTATAGCAGCCGATAGCTTTATGGCGTACATACCCCCGGTTCCATCCCCGAATAAGCGGATCAACAGTGCGAGGAAAGCGGGAAATACGGGTCCCATATGGGCCGATGGGCCAGTGTCCAGGGCGACGAATGGATTAGCAAAATCACCCTTTTCTACGATGCTACGGGCAAGGCGGAAGCTCTCCGGATCGTGCCGAACGGCCTCTGTGCGATCGTGGACCCAATATCGGCACAAAGCTAAGGCAAAAATCAGCAAGCACGCTAGAACAGTAGAACCGCTTCGATAGTGCTGCTCAGGTATTCCCATTACTTATCAGCACAAATTTTTTGCGTTATGAAACTCGCCGAAAGAGTTGCGAGCGGCAGTGCGCGGTCAATTTTGGTTCCCGCTTTGAAGCAAACGCACCTTCCGTTGACAGCAGCAGCTTAAAAGCTGGCCAACCCCGATGGTTTAATCGGGGTTGGTTAAGACGAAGCTAGCGAAAGCAAATGGAAATTTCGGATTAGCTGGAACAAGGTTGGCAGCAGGTCCGCGACCTACTTCCGCTCGGAATCAAAAACCAGGACAGCATCTTCCCCGACCGGTTCTGTATCATATGGAGCAATTAGATCGTTCGCAAGGCGGGTTAGGTCCGTTGCTCGCAAGAAGTCACGGAGAGAAGTTCCAGTACAGGCGGAATCCAAATTGGGAGCACCTTTCATGCTGCTAACGTCGTCTACATTAACTGTCCGAAAGTCTATGCTGAACCGCGTGTAACCGGAGTCATTGGGAACGGTTGAATGCATATGTGCTCCGGCAAACAGGATGATCCCTCCCACTGGGCAGACCAGCCGAATCTGAGGATCCAGTTCCATGGGTTCCTCCGCCTGCGGCTGTTTGCGGGTATCAGTCTTAATCTGAGTGGCTGCCGCAGCGCGACTTTCTTTGTTCCATCGGTAGTAATTATAATCCCTTGATCCATTCTTAACCGGATTATCCCAATACTTGAGATGAAACGCCATGCAGTTCTCTGGAACTATTTCGTATACCGGTAACCACCAATTAATCTGGCATTGCGGAGCGGAGTACCACGTATCGCGATGAGGGTGGAAAGCATAAGCTAGACCTGACGTTAGATAGTTATCGCTCGTCGCCGTGCGCAATCTCGGCACATCAAAAAAAGTCTTATTCAGCTCACATCCCAGCTCTTTTAAAATCCCCTGAATAAGCTCCTTAGAAGTGGGATGATGAATAAACTTAGGCTTTAATTTAGCTAGAACAGCCGCGTACTCTTCCTGAGAAAGAGCAAATTGCGCAAGTTTCGGATCGTGCGGTGCGAAAGCTTCTACAGACAATTGCTGAGCGAATTCGACCAAAGCTTTGGAGCTTGGAGTGGGAGATTGAACAAAGAGTTGTCCTTGGTACAAAAGGTTTCTGCGCTGCTCGTCTGAAATTGGCGAGTCAAAAAAAACTGAATTCATGTCTTAGCTAACCTGGTGTTTGATTTATTTGATAAAAAAGGAAGGTAACGGGCAGAGAAAACAAGTTTGAGAAAAGGAAGCTTTGCTATGCAAACGTTCCAACTGGCTTTACCGCAGGCTCGGGACATGAAATCGGTAAAATTCTTTCAAGGGCCTTGCGCTTCCAGAGTTCCCATGGCGCCTCGCCCCGAGCGCACATATCTGTTAACTCTTGTTGTTCCTTAAAGGTGTCCATGCACCAGAACCGATTGTATTGATAACCCATGAGCTCGTCAGCCGCGATCAGACGATCAAACGGAGGACCTACTAAATCTTCATTGTCCTTCATGTAGTCGAACAGAATAGGGCGAAAAACGAAAAACCCGCAATTTACCAAGAGCCCGGAATCACGTACAGGCTGAATCTGCTGAACACGCTGATTTTCACTAAGCTTCACCACATGAAAAGTTTGCGAAGGCGGCGCGCAGACAAATGCAGCCGTTTTACCGCTCTGAGCGAAGGTGTCTATCATTGCAGGCAGGTGCATGTCAGTCAAGCCATCCGAATAGTTCGCCAGAA
>JAFAXJ010000370.1 GCA_019241095.1 Verrucomicrobiota bacterium
CTGGCGCTGCAATATGCTAACGATAAGCTTACCGGAAAGAATGTTGATGCAATCCAGAAGACGGTTGTTATCCCAAACATTGTAATGACGAAGGACAACCTGAACGAGACGCAAAAGTATATGTACGTCGAGTAGTTCTCTAGCGGCCGGAAAACCTCTGTTCCTCCCAATTCTTTCGACAAGGCCAACTTCTTTGACGGGTGCTTCGCAAACAGGAGGGATCAACCCGAACTCTGTTTGTTTTTTTACCCCAGCAGGAAGGAAGCTTGAAAGTAAATGGGGAGGGCAGAACGATGAACTTCTCCATCTCAAGCAGCCCCGCTTGACATGACTATATCCCGGAGATCGCGAAACGAAGGCTTATTGCCGCCACTTTCAGTGGCTATTAACATACCTTTACTAACCTTCCTAGTTCGCCCATAGCAATTAACCTTGAACGTGAACGGCGCCTTGCCGCCACATTGATCCAGAGATTGCGCGTTCGCTTTCCGAGCGGGAGATTGCCTGTTCCAAGGTTAGTGTTTCACATGGCAAAATCAAGTCTGGCGAACTTGTCCGGTAACCCGACCCCAGTAATCGTTGAAATCGATTTTCGGTTCGGATGCGATATGGGTCTTATAGAACTCGTCGGCGTTCTCCTTTGTGACTAATACCCCCGTGGCGTAGAATTCTCGATGCTCGTGCGGCTCTTTGGCAGGATCGAATTTCCCGGTTTTCGCTCCGTATGCAATGGAGAGCCCCATGCTTCCTTGCCAATAAGGATCCCAAGAGACGGTAGCGACAAACTCTCCTGCTCGTATTCCATCAATGGCCAGTTTGATGCCATCGATACCGGTAACGAGAACTTTTCCGGCGAGGTTCTCTGCTCGTAAGGCTTCCAGAGCACCGACTGCCATGTCATCGTTTGCGCACCAGATTCCTTTAATCTGATCACCAAAGCGCGTGAGCCACGCGCCCACAATGGGCAATGCATCGGTTGATTTCCAGTTAGCGATTTGGAAATCGAGCAATTTAACTCCTGGATTGGCGGCAATGGCCTTATCCAGTCCTGCCCGCCGATTAGTTGCCGCGTCGCTTGCGGGAATACCGCCGAGAGCCACAATGCCTCCGGATCCACCGATCGCTTTGATTAGCTCATTGGCAGTCGCCTCACCGTATTTGAGGTTATCGTAAGTGATGTAGCAGACAAAATAGGGATTGCGGTCCCAGGGATGCAAATCCGCTGGCCTGGTCCACTGAGCGGTCATGTAGACCCCCGCTTTGACGCAGTCGTCAACTATGGGCCGAGCGTCCGGCGCATCGTTGGGATCGACATTGAGCACCATGTTACCGCGGGTTTTCTCGATGATGGCGCGAATGTCGGCGATCCCTTTCTCGCTATTTCCTTCAGTCACCAAGGTTACATACTCCGCTCCGATGGATCTGGCGAAAGCTGCGCCCCCTTGATTCCAGGTTGCGTGATATGGATTGGAAAGAGATCGAATTGAGTTCACCATCGTGGGCGTACCAGCAGCATCGCTGTGGCGACTGAGCGCTCCAAAAGCTGCAACGCCGGTTGTGAGTACTGTCGTTTTGCGGATAAATGTTCTGCGCTTGATAGGCAGGTTGGGAGAATCAAATTTTGAGGAGCTCATAGGCTCACTCAGGCAAGCGCTTGCGCAAGCCTTTGTCAAAAAAATTGCGTATTCGTCACAATATTTCTCAATGCATGGATGCAGTTGCTTAAAGCTGAGACGTTTCATCCATTCCAGACTCCTAGTAGTCTCGCTCCCCCAGTTCGGGAACCTGCACCATAAGGGGCGACGATGCGTGCGGTTAGTTGCCGACAGCGTCGCGCCTGCTATAAACGCGGTCCGTAT
Source organism: Verrucomicrobiota bacterium (assembly GCA_019241095.1). GTDB lineage: Bacteria > Verrucomicrobiota > Verrucomicrobiia > Chthoniobacterales > JAFAMB01 > JAFAXJ01. Next base: position 1,860 of record JAFAXJ010000370.1, read on the forward strand.
TCGCGAAGTCCGGGCTTCGCACTGATGATCATTATATGATAGACCTTTTACTCATTGGAACGATTGAGGCGCAGCTCAAGATGTCGCTTCACATCGGGCCACTCGCTCGCAAGAATGCTATAAATCACAGTGTCGCGGACGGTGCCGTCGGGACGAGCTTGGTAGTGACGGATGGTACCATCTCGTTTGGCCCCAAGAGCTTCAATAGCGCGTTGCGAGGCCATGTTGAAGTTGTCGGTGCGAAAGCCGACAACCTTGCATTTAAGCCCGTCGAAGGCGTGTCGGAGCAATAAAAGCTTGCAAGCAGTGTTAACATGGGTGCGCTGCCAAGTTCTTCCATACCATGTGTAACCGATCTCAACACGATCAATACTGGCTATGATGTCGTGGTAACGAGTGGAGCCTACAATGGCATGGCTGGAGAGGTGCCGCACAGCCCAAGGCAGCATCTGTCCGGCTTCTTGCCCTGCAAGCGCGTTCGCAATATAGGCTTTTACCTCCCCTGGTTTCGGAACAGAGGTGAACCACAGTTCCCAGAGATGTCCATCGCTGGCGGCGGCAATCAGACCATTGTGGTGGTCGAGCGCAAGTGGTTCCAGACGGATATCGTAGCCTTCAAGGGTTACTGGATCAGGTTTGTTCATGTTGTCCTCAGAAAAGCGCAAAGGTTGACCATGGACGGCCACCAAGGAAAAGCTCCTGACCACGCTGACAATCTTGTAACATAATCCGTCTCGCTTTACGAGGAATCATGCTTATGCATAAACGCTCTGCTTGGCCAAGCAAAAGCACTTCCTGTTATTGTGGATCCCATGTATTCCTTTTTTAGTCGCAGGAACTAACGCGACTGACTCCGGTGTTTCAATCTGCCGAAGGCGTCTTTATGGGGCGCCTATTGAAAAACCTAGTTAGATTCCAAACATTGGGTCTGATTTCTGCTGCATGTCTCTGAGACATGCCCGCGACGTTTTCCTGGACTACCTAAACGATCGCTCCTTCCATAAGATAGTAGCTCGTAGTTGTTTAGTCATTTGCAGCTCAGCCCCGTCTGTGCGGTGTTTATTTTTTCGCCGCAGATCGTTCAGGGACCTGCATGTCTAACATCCACCAGGCGGCGCCCGTCAGTTTTATAAGCAGGGAACTATCCGCAGCGCATGAGTCGATAGCGTCCCAGTCGCGGTTTTTTCCGCGTCCCGATGGGAATATTTCCTGATCGCCACAGGTATGCACCTTTGAGGGGTATGCTCCAGCAGGCCCAATCCTAACAATCAAAAACAGAAAGTACCTATGTCAGATTTCATCGAACAAAATACGAACCAGGACGGTGTTGACCGTCGGGGATTTCTCAAATGTATGGCCTGGGCGGGCACGGGGGTTATTTGGTCGATCAACGGAGGAGTTCTGACTTCCACGGTCTTAGGCCAGGAAGCAACTAACCGAAATGTAATCACTACGGCAGAACTAAACTTTGTTCAGATCAGCGATAGTCACATCGGCTTCAACAAACCGGCAAACACGGACGTCGTTGGGACTTTTCGTGAGACGATTATGCGAATCAATTCGCTACCGAAGGTGCCCGAGTTCCTGTTGCACACCGGTGATTTGACACATCTTTCCGATTCGGCACAGTTCGACACGCTCGGTCAGATGTTAAAAGAGTGCAGAACAAAGGATGTATTCTATGTTCCTGGGGAGCACGACATCTACGATGGCGGTGCACAGTTCCGGGAACGATTTGGTAAAAATACGGCCGGAACCGGATGGTACAGCTTCGACCAAAAAGGGGTTCATTTTATTGGGTTGGTCAACGTCGCAAACATTCAGGAGGGCGGCCTCGGTATTCTTGGCCAGGAACAACTCGACTGGCTTGAAAAAGACGTTAGAAGTTTATCGGCCAGCACGCCAATCGTGCTGTTCGCGCATATTCCGTTGTGGGCTGTCTATCCTAAATGGGGCTGGGGGACGGACGATGCCGAGCGAGCGCTCACGTTTGTAAAGCGTTTCGGGTCAGTTACTGTTTTAAACGGACACATTCACCAAGTCATGCAGAAGGTGGAGGGAAACATCACTTTCCACACTGCCAGGGGTACAGCGTTTCCATTACCCGCACCGGGTTCAGTGCCCAAACCGCTTCCAGTAGTGGTCGAAGCCACGCAACTCAAAAAAATGCTCGGACTAGCCAGCGTGAATTATACCGAAACGAAGCACACTCTGGCGGTGGTAGACTCTACGCTCGGATAAGGGAAAGCGGTCAATGATTCCCTGGGATAAGCTTCACGGGGCAATGACCCATTTCCCCATTGCCCTACTGCTGTTTTCGACGGCTTGCGATTTGGTCTCCGTTGCGCTTAAAAAACGTCCCCTTTCTCGAGAGTTGCGTGTGGTTAGTTTCTACTCTTTAGGGATTGCCGCTCTGGCGTCTGTGGGAGCTGTGATCTCCGGCATAGCTCTTACCAAAGGTGATTTATGGGGTCGCGGTGATTTTGGCTGGCACCATCGGTTCGTTTGGCCGGCTTTCGGCCTTCTCATGGCTTTGGCCGGGTGGCGACTGGTTGTGAGAAACGCGATGTCGCGGTTCGGACTGTATGTGTATCTGATCATGATGGTATTGGCTTCGGGGCTGATCGCTGCGGCAGGGTATTTTGGAGGAGAAATACTTCTCAGCGGAGGAGGTGTCCCCTGATGATTCCTTCCGAAGTTAAAGGTGTAATGGTAGGGGTTATCACCTCGGCAATCGTCTTGGCGGCGGCATTTACCGGTGGAACAGTCTACCGGAGTCAATATATAACGTCAAAGCAGCCTGCGAGTAAGCCGCTCTCTCCTGAAAACTTGGCAGCCAAAGGACGGGGTTTTTTCTTTCAAAGCTGTGCGCACTGCCATGGTCAGGACGCGGATGGGGGCGAGGATGCCCCGAGCCTGCTGAAGCTTCAAATTAGTGGTGCGCACATTGCTCTTGTTGTCCAGAGCGGGATCAAAGATGAGATGCCGTCATTTGCAAAAAAATACAATGAGCAGGACGTTTCTGCTATTATCGCTTACCTCAAGACGCTCCATTAATCGGGATTCTGAGGGTCCGAAAATTCTCCAGTTTTGCAATGATTTCTCATGAACACAATTGCAGGGTGGCTCCGATCGGTATCCTTTTTCGCGAGCCCGCCGGAACCCGCGTCCTTTTGAACCACCTAACTATTGTTCTATGGACACTTGCACTACCGCTGTGTTAGCAATCGGTTAGCGTTCTGATCTTGACAGGAACTAGACTGTGAAAATTGAGTCAGACTGAGCGCAGTGCAACAAGGAGTGAGTTATCGACCAATAAAGTCTATGAGTTTCTCACAGGAGCCTAATCCGTTCGGTAACTTCATTCCGAATACCAGTCGTTGGAATGCATACAATGCTCTAGCCCTTGCTCGGGCGTCCGATCTTGCCTATCAGGATCCGAATGCTCCACTTTTTGGCGAGGCAGCAAAGAGTTGGGGATTTCCACAGTTCAAGGTCTTACCCGTTGTGGACGATATTCGGGCAGTCGTCATGCGAAGCCAACAGGAAATAATTGTTGCGTTTCGCGGTACAGTCGTTCCGAAAAATCAGAGCACAGATTGGCCAGATCTGAGTAACTGGATGACCGACTTCGAAGCATTGCAAACTCCTTTTACGACCTATTTCGGGGGACCCGAGGTGGGGCAAGTGCACAAAGGATTTATTGAGGCATTATTCGGTGTTTGGCCATCTTTACTCGACGCGGTCAAACAATTCCAAGATAGCGGTCAGACCCTTTGGGTCACTGGCCACAGCTTAGGTGGCGCGCTTGCGGTGCTTGCCACAGCAGCCTTCACTTTCGCCAATCGTATGCCTGTGAATGGCCTTTATACTTACGGCCAACCTCGAGTTGGCTGCTTAACCTTTTGCACCATGTGCGACTCGCATTTCGGAGACCAGCATTTCCGCTTCGTTAACGACAAAGACATTGTCACAAGGGTGCCGCCGCGCATTTTCGTTCACTTCCCTGAACCGGAATTTTATGGTCATTCAGGGAAGGTTCTGTTCTTTGATAATAAGCATGTTCTACACACAGACGAGCACTGGTGGAATGCGTTTTTAATTAATGTTTCCGTCGGGACGCAAGCGCTTCCCACAATGTTCAATGCTCCGATAGCTGATCACAATCTGGAGAATGGATACATAGCGAACATCAGTACGTACATCAGCAATGTCGCTGCCGGTACCACGAAACCGGTTGAATGGTGAACCATGGAGGAAGTGTTTTTCCGTTTCGACATTTCAGAATTACTGATTCTCTAGTGTCTCCGTTCGGCCGTCCGGGTGCGTTCACGTCGCGCTCGACTCCGCGAGTGCAGCAAACAAGTTGAGAATCAACCGGCCGTGGTCGTGCAGAGGGGATCCTTAAGGCTTTTCAAGCCGGGCTTGTGTGCTGTCAGAGTCGTTAATAATCCCGATCAGGTGCGAGAGCGAATGTCCCAACCAATTCAATTTCAAGATCATCAGACATGGCCCGGCCGGACATTTTGCAGAAGCCCTGAAGCATGGCCGGTGGGCTCGGGCGCCGCTGCTGACCTCCGAGCAGACTTCTGCGCACCCGCTTGTT
>JAFAXJ010000095.1 GCA_019241095.1 Verrucomicrobiota bacterium
TATTGATCTACTGAAAGACCTTGCAAAGGCGCGTCCACAGGATGCGCTACCGCTTTTGACACTTTCGGATTTTTATTTCAAACAGTTGAAGAAGCCGCAGCTTGCTATGAGTTACGCGGAGCGAGCGGTTCGGTTAGAACCTGAAAACACGACGGTATATCAAACGCTTTTTGAAATATATGGAGCACTACAGCGAAGAGAAGATGCAGAAAAGCTGTTAATCAGTGCCGCGAAAGTTAATTCGAAGGATCCCAGCTTTTGGCTGAACATAGTTGATCTCGCATTGCATTTGTATCACCCGGAAAATCGGCCACTTCAGGCATCGACGACTTTATTCATCGATGGTCTTTTGCAAAAAGCTATCAGCTTCGCGGCCGGGGATGCGGCTGCTCTTTCAAGAGCAGCCGATGCTTATGTGCAACTCAACGAGGTGAATAATGCGATTCCTCTCTATCTGCAGACGCTGGAGCTAAACAGGACCAATGCCGACGTCAGGTATAAGTTAGCAGCTAGCTTTGTGAAAAATGGTCAAAGGGATGAGGCCATCAGAATGCTTGAGGATATCGTAAAGGCCAATCCGTTGCGATTCGAAATTTACGAGTTTCTCGCCCGTCTGTACGAAGAGAACGGTCAAAAGGAGCGTGCCTTGGCTAATTACGAACAGGCTTTGCTTTTAGCGCCGGATCAGCCGGAAAACTATCTTCATACGGCGGACATTGCGCTGCAGCTAAAACATTATGACCAGGCCATCCAAGTTCTGCAGGACGCTCGGGGCCGATTTCCGATTCCTCAAATTACATACAGCCTTGCACTAGCACTGGCCAATGCGAAACAATTCTCTGAATCCTTGCCTATCTTCGAATCCACTTTACAGGAGGCGAAGTCGAATCAGGAAGAAATCATCGACAGCAATTTCTATTTTAATTACGGGGCAGCCGCTGAGCAGGCAGGCCTCATTGAAAAAGCGGCTACTTTGTTAAAGCGTTCTATTGAACTGGATCCCGCGAAAGCAGCTAATGCTTACAACTATTTAGGCTTTATGTGGGTAGATCGAGGTATGAACCTGGATGAGGCGGGTCAATTGATCAAAAAAGCTTTGGAAATTGAACCGGAAAACGGAGCTTATTTGGACAGTTTAGGGTGGTACTATTACCACAAGAACTCATATCAGAAGGCGCTTGCTGAACTTTTGCATGCTGCAGACCTGACCAATCCGCCTGATCCTGAAGTATTCGAACACATCGGTGACACCTACCGCGCCCTCGGCAACAGCGCTCAGGCGCTCAGCTATTGGCAAAAGGCTTTAAATCTGAATTCAAAAGACGCTGCACTTGCGTCGAAGATTGATCAATCCAAGGCCAAGATGACGGCCAACCCGGCGGCTTCTCCTATGCAATCAAATTCACCGATGATCGGGCCGTCGCCGGCAAAGTCTGAATGAATCAGGACCGAACGTCCTAGGCCGGCAAGAATTGCGGCTGACGTTTCACGATAAAAGGCTTGATACGTGCATATACTTTCGGTGAAACGGCCGCGACTACGCGGACATTTGCGTCTTCATAGCCAAAGCTTAAGACGTTGCTTGTCCGGTGAAGCAATGATAACAGATCAGTCCTATCCAAGGGTAAAGCCATTTCGACCTTCGACGCGCGATCGGATAGCATGCCGGCCATTCGATATAGCAACTCCTCCAGCCCTCGGCCAGTCAGCACTGACACAAAGATTGCGTCAGGGAAATGCAAACGCAATCCATGCAAAGTTGATTCGTCTTTGATGGCATCAGTCTTATTCAACACTGGGATAATCCTCTTAGTATCGGCTCCAAGCTCTTCTAAAACGTTGATCGTGGTTTGGTGAAACTCGTAAACATTCGGATGACTTGCATCGAGAACATGTACCAGGAAATCGGCTGACAGAGCTTCCTCTAAAGTGGCCTTGAATGCTTCAATCAACCGATGTGGAAGGTTTCTCACAAATCCAACCGTGTCTGTAAGCAGCAAAGGTTGCCCCCCAGGCAGGTTGACCCTCCTGGTTGTTGTATCAAGGGTAGCAAACAACTTGTCTTCAACGAATATGTCAGCGCCCGTTAAGGCCTTTACCAAAGAGGACTTGCCAACATTCGTATAGCCAACGACCGCAGCATGAGCGAGTGGCAAACGTTCCCGACGCTTCCGCTGGGTTGCGCGACGAGATCGCACCAGTTGAAGATCGGCTTTCAATCGATCGATCTGTCGCCGTACAAGGCGCCGGTCACTTTCCAATTGCGATTCCCCCTCACCTTTTCCCCCTAAAGCACCACCCTGTCGGCTCAGGTGACCCCAAGCCCTGGTCAATCTGGGTAGAGAGTATTCCATCAGCGCTAATTCAACTTGTAGCCGAGCTTCTTTCGACCGTGCCCGCTGCCCGAAAATGTCCAAGATAACCTGCTGGCGATCGATAACTGCAATTTTGGCCAACTCCTCAAGATTTCGTTGCTGAGCCGGGCTAAGTTCGTTGTCAAAAACGATCACATCAGCTTCCAGTTCGCTCGCACGAGCAGCAATCTCTTGAGCTTTACCAGAACCAACCAGGTATCTAGGATGGGGTTCGAGAACTCGAACGAGAGCTTTTTCAGCTACGTCAAGCCCTGAGGTTTTTACTAATGCCTGCAATTCGTCCAGCAAACTTGCTGAGTTCGCTTTTTCGTTGGGGCTTTTGTAGGCCCCGATGATTAATGCCGTTTTTATCTGCTTCGGTTTTTCAGTTAACATCTCCGCTTTGGCTTACTTTTTGAAAAATCGCCTGACGCGCTCGCACACGATATCCAGTTCTTTATCCGTCAGTTCTGGAAATACCGGTAAAGCAACCACCTCTCTCGCCGCTCTCTCAGCTTCCGGTAAGTGCTGTTTGCGAAAAGATCTGAAACATTCCTGCTGATGCAGGGGAACAGGATAGTAGATTTCAGTGCCTACACCTTGGTTTCCAAGATAATCTCGTAATTCATTCCGACGCTCCGTCCGGATGACATATTGGTTGTAAATATGCCCCTGACTGCCGAGCTTTTCAACAAAGGGTTCACTCGGCAAACAGATTTCGCGATTCAGATCCTCTAAATTACTCCGATAACGCTGGGCGATCTCCCATCTGCGACGAGACCATTGCGGCAGAAACCGCATTTTCTTCAGGAGTACCGCCGCTTGGAGTTCATCAAGGCGGAAATTTCCTCCTAGATACCGATGTTGATATTTCTTCTCCATGCCATGATTGCGCAGAGCAAGCATCTTTTGAAAGATCGTCTGGTGACGAGTGACAGCTAGGCCAGCATCACCAAAAGCGCCCAAATTCTTGGTTGGATAAAAACTGAAAAAAGCGAAATCGCCCTGGCACCCGGCGCTTGTTGTAGAACCCGCTAGAGGGTATTTCGCGCCAATCGCCTGAGCAGCATCCTCAATCACCGGGAACCCAAACCGTGAACTCAGGCTCAAAAGCTCCTCCATGGCACAACAAAGGCCAAAAAGGTGCACCGGTATCACGGCTTTGACCCTTAATCCGCTTTTGGTTTGCAGTCCACCTTCTTTCTGTTCACATTCCTCGACAAGGAAGTTTTCCAGGCGCTCAGGTGAAAGATTAAACGTTCGGGACTCGATATCGACAAAGAGCGGCGTCGCCCCGAGGCGCGCGATGGATGCGGCTGTGGAAAAGAAAGTGAATGGCGTCGTGATTATCCCGTCGCCAGGCCCTATTCCCAATGCCATAAGAATCAGTAATTGAGCGTCCGTTCCGGAAGAAGTACCTAAGCTGAAATTCCCCGATAACTGATTGCTTAAGGCCTTTTCCAAAGCTTCGACCTTCGATCTAAGGATGAATTCTTGCGAGTCACAGATCTGCGTGATCTCTGCTAAGATTTCTTCGCGTAATGTTTCGTACTGCCTCTTGAGATCAAAAAAAGGTATTTGAATCACTGCAAGGATGTAGGTATCTGCGAGCTTAGTGTTTTCTAGTAAACCGAAATCAAGCCGTTTCAATTCACGAAATTTTCTCGAAATGCGTCCGAATACAGGCAACAATGCGATTCGTCTATGATCTTAATGAGACTAATTATGAAAAAACATCTGGCGTTTGCCGTAGCGGTTGCGCTCGGTGCACCAGTTGCTGTCTTGGCGGATAACCCAGTCGAGAATACGGGTAAGACCATTGAGCACGGAGCACAAGCGACCGGACGCACAATCGAACATGGTGCGAAAGCCACCTCGCGAACAGTTGGTAAAGAGCTGGGTAAAGCGGGCAACACCTTGGAAAAAGCAGGTGGTGAAAAGAAGTCCAGGCATCACTACAGGCATACAAGGAGCAAATCGAGCCCGTCCCCTTCCGCTTCCCCGAGAGCTTCTGAAAGCCCGTCGCCTTCCCCGGAAGCCACTCCTATGACGACGCCGATGGCCCCAGCCGCCACACCCATGTCAACGCCTGCGCCGACTCCGTTATCAACACCGTTGCCCACTCCGACTGCTGGTTCCTGATACAATTCACCAGAGTTTACCGATTAGGATCTGGACAATAATCCCGGTCCTAATCGAGCTAAGTGGGGTCAAGCCGACCCATTTCGCCCTCCCCGTGAGTTCTGCCCATCTGCTATATCCCCTTTTAAATCGTAGATTTGGCTCCCGGTAATTTGGATATCCACGAATTGTCCTACAGGGGCTCGAACATTTAATAAGATCCTCGTATCGACTTCGGGTGCGTCCTGAGCGCTACGAGCTACCATAGGTTGATCGACTAAACCTCGCATTACCAAGCCAATTTGAGCAATCGCATTTTCATTCGCGATTGTTTGCTGAAGCTTCATCGCTTCCTTATAGCGCCTGTTTTTTGTGGCCTTTGAAAGCTGGCCGTCCATTTTCGCCGCCCGGGAGCCATCTTCTCGACTATAAGCGAATATCCCGAGACGTTCGAAACGCATTCGCTGGATGAATTCAAGAAGAGAGTTGAACTGTTGTTCTGTCTCCCCAGGAAAACCTACGATGAAGGTCGTACGCAGAGCTATTCCAGGGATTCCTTCTCGAATTGCGGCAATCAGGTCTTCTATGTGCTGTCTGGAAGTCTCCCGTCGCATGAGGTTCAACATTCCCTCATCGATATGCTGAAGAGGCATATCGATGTATCGAACAACTTTCGAGCTTGCGGCAATCGTGCAAATTAGTTCGTGGCTCCAATGCGCAGGATGAGTGTACAGCAGGCGTATCCAAAACTCGCCGGGAATGTCCTCAATCCGCTGAAGCAACCGGCTCAAAGTGGGTCCTCGAGTGGAATCGATTGGCTGCCTCGGTCCGGCCTTTTGGTCCCACAAATCCATTCCATAATACGTGGTGTCCTGACTGATCAGATTTATCTCTTTGACACCCTCATCCACCAAGTTACGGATTTCAGCTTCGATAGAATCCATCGAGCGGCTTCGATGCCGGCCGCGCATTTGGGGAATGACACAAAAACTGCAGGGATGATTACAGCCTTCGGCAATCTTTAGGTAAGCATAGTGAGGAGGCGTCAGGCGAAAACGGGGAGTAGTGTAATCGGGTATGTAACGAGATTTTGGTGTGACTAGATTCAAAGGTGAATAATTTCCCCGATCCATGATCGCCCGCACGATATTGCTAACTTCACCCACTTGATCCAGACCAATAAATGCGTCGACTTCGGGTAGATCCTTTGCCAGATCTTTCGCGAAACGCTGAGCCATGCAACCGCTGACAATTAGCTTCTGACCAGCGCGCTTCGCTAGTCCTCGATTTTGGTGTGCTTCAAGAACAGCGTCAATCGACTCCTCTTTGGCCGAATCGATAAAAGCGCACGTATTAACTATCAACACGTCCGCTTCTTCAGCGTTGGAAGTGATCCGCATTCCATGTGCCAAAACATCCCCCAGCATCACCTCCGCATCGACGAGGTTTTTGGCACAGCCAAGACTGATCATGCCTACTTTGATTTCCGAATTGTCCGACAAAAGGTCTGTCGTGGAGAGCGTGCTGCCCAAAGTCTTCATGTCTAGTTTATAACGACATCACCGGAGGTGCCGACCACCAATTGCCCATCTTTCCGCACCTCAATCGCTCGTTTGTCTCGCACCCGCACCCAAAAACGCTTTCCCGCAACCACAATAGGGCTGCTATGAGGACCAGTGACTCCCTCAAACACCGGTTTATTCTTTTTTTCGTCTCGCTTCACCTGTACCCAGGTTTTTCGCAGGACCTTCACTTCCAGCGTCTTCTCTGCTTGGTCTGCGGAAGGCAAACTATCGGGCACAGCAACGGCTGAGTCGTTCGGCGATGAATTCTTTGACTCAGTTACTACATCAGTCGGCACCGGGCTTGGAGAGGGAGCGAGTTGTCCAGGCGGATCGATATCGCCCGGCCTCGGCGCAGGACGATTTTCCTCGCGAGCTAAGGTTTGAACGTGCTGTTCCAGTGATTTTGCTGTTAGCACTGGGCTGAGTGTTGGCGATTCCAAAGCAAGTTTGTCTTGAGCTTCGGGCGTGGAGCTTGGCACACTATTCGGCCGCGATAGCGACAGAGAAAAATAGGAGATGGCCGGCACCCCAATCAGGATCGCTGCCACAAGCCCGACTATGACAAGTGGTGGGACTCGAAAACCCCTGGGAGAAAAATTGCGTTTAATCGACGCATTGTTTGGCATCGGCGTATAGGTCAGGTACCGATACTCTTTCAAAGAGACTGAACTGCCCACCTTAAACCGATCAAGCTCGTCCCCAATATCTACCCCAAGATAGCGAGCATATTTAGCTAAAAAGCATTTTGCATAAGTCGGATTTGGAAAATGCGCATAATCGTCAGCCTCTAGATCCTCTATCTGCTCAGGCCTGATCTTTGTCGCCTCAGCGACCTTGCTGATCTCAAAGCTCTGGTCGCATCGCGCCTTCTTTAATCTTTGTCCTACCGTATCCACGTTAACAATATCACTTGGCACGAGTTACCCGACTTCTTTCGAAAGAATCTCAGTAGAGTTAGTTCAACACAGAACGGCTCAGATAAAGGAATTAACGTTTTGGTTAATCACAATATTGTTTATCGCCGGCCCTAATACATATCCACGAGTTCGTCCAACGGGACGCGTATTTCGCGTGGTTTCGCGCCATCGCCGGGTCCCAAAATGCCTCTTCGTTCCAGTATGTCAACTACACGTGCAGCACGAGTGTAACCTAAACGCAGACGCCGCTGAAGCATGGACGTCGAGGCGCGTTTTTCTTGCTGTATAATCTCCAGGCACTTTCTGACCAGCATCTCGTCTTCTTCTGTAACCTCCTCCTCCACGGCCGAAGGAGAATCAATTTGATCTTGAATATTGGGATCGAAACTCGGTTCTCCCTGAGCAGAAACAAAGTGGACTAATTGTCGAATCTCGTCGTCAGTAACCAGAACACCTTGTGAACGAATCAGCCTCGAGGTGCCTGGCGGGCGATAGAACATGTCCCCCTGACCCAAAAGTCTCTCTGCTCCATTCTCATCCAAAATCACGCGGCTATCTAGTGCAGAGGCGACCTGAAAAGCGATCCGGGTCGGAATGTTAGCTTTAATTACGCCTGTTACGATATCTGCGCGCGGAGTTTGCGTCGCTACGATCATATGAATACCGGCGGCACGCGCCATCTGAGTGATTCGCGCAATTGCGTCTTCAACATCTGCTGGCGCTGTCTGCATCAGATCCGCTAATTCATCAATGATAACCACGATGAACGGCATCCGATCAGGAATAACTAATTCGTCATCACGCGGGACCTTAGCCGGCTCATTGAACTCACCTGACTCGTCAGCTTCAGAGGACTTGCTTTCGGCAGCATTCGGTCGAGAACGGCTGTTAAACCCGGTGATGTTGCGAACACCAGTCTTGGCGAAAATCTTGTACCTATTTTCCATCTCCTTAACAACCCACCGGAGCGCAAGCAAAACCTTTTTCGGGTCGGTAACAACCGGAATGACTAAATGAGGAAGAGCATTGTACATCTGCATTTCCACCACCTTAGGATCAATCATTACGAAACGGAGATCTTCGGGGCCAAATCGAAAAAGAATGCTCGCGACGATAGCATTGATGCAGACGCTCTTGCCGCTTCCAGTCGTCCCCGCGACCAGGCAGTGCGGCATCTGAGCAAGATCGCCAAGAATGATTTTCCCGTAAACATCTTTACCGAGCACAATCGGAATACGGTGTTTGGTTTGCAGCCACTCTTCCGATTCCAGAATTTCGCGAAGCGCTACTTTGACTTTTCGGGAGTTGGCGATTTCGATCCCAACCGTATCCTTTCCAGGTATTGGGGCTAGTATGTTAATCCGCTCCGCCCGGGTAGCGCGGGCCAAGTCACGCTCCAGACCGGATATTTTATCAACTCGCACTCCTCGCGCAGGGTAAACTTCATACCGAGTGATCGTTGGCCCTCGAGTGATGTCGCCAGGACTCACTTCGATATTAAACTGCTTCAAAGTATCGATCAGGATGTGCTGAAGTTGCTTCAACTCCATTGGATCAGCCGCTTTGCGTCCTTCCAGATCGAGCGGATCCAGCAAATCGACGGAGGGCAGCTGATAATTCTCGATATGCTGATTTATCTTTTCGACGCCTTTGGTCCCAAGGTCTACAAGCTTCGATCTACTCAGAATTGTCGCTGATGAATCGATAATTTTGGGCTCAGGATACCTTCCAGAAACATCTTCAGATCCTGGTGCGAAGCCTTTTTTCTTCAGCTCCTTTTCCCGTTTTCGGATCTCTTTTTGTATCTTCTTGTGGTTAGCATCGAGACGTTCTCGCTCATCCGCCGCGTCGAGTTTACGTTTCTCATTTTCTTCAGCAATACGTGTGAAGAACGCCCTTACACTTTTAAACGCTTGTTTTATCACCAGAACAGGACGAATCCCGGTTAACCAGATAAGGCTGATCACGTAAATCAGAAGAACGGTGATCAGGGATCCAATTTTTCCCAATGCATTGACCAGAACGAAACCAGCTAGCCAATATCCGGCCCAACCTCCAGGTCCCATGATATTGAATTCCTGTTTCCAGGAATGTAGGACATAATCCTGAAGTTGCATCGCCGAAGCCCCGCTCACAACAAAGATGAGGGCCCAAGGCAGGCGATGAATGATTCGGAATCCCGGCAAGAATAACTTAGCCCCTCCAAACCCGAGACTCACCGTGGTCACAAGATAAGAAGCAGCGCCCAGCGTCAGATAAAGAAAACCGGCAACGATCGCTCCAGTCGGCCCGATGAAGTTCTGTGCCGGATTGTTTGGCGGACTCATATAACTGAACCAAACCCAGGAGGGAACGTCCTTGGGCGTATAGGAGACTAAAGCCAAAAACAGAACGGTTCCGAGCCCTAGAAGGACAAGCCCCACTACTTCGTTCCATGCGTTATGCCTTCGCAACTGAGCCATTTGTGCCTCAGTGTAGTAAGTTGTTCCAGGCTTTCAATGCCTAACCGGCTTACTAAGCCGATTGCGTCAATAATCGTTCCCTAAAATGAATCCCGCTTGAGTTTTCTGTAAGCCAAGTTTCCTTACAACCTGTTATCCCGGATATTCTTTTTAACCGACAATTTTATGCGTACCCCGTTCCTGATTTTCAAGCCACTTTATATGGAACGTGTTTGGGGCGGTCGGAAATTAGAGTCGCAGTTTGGGCGTCGACTCCCAGTCAATGCGCCAATAGGAGAATCGTGGGAACTGGTAGACCGCCCGAACGAGCAAAGTCTCGTAGCAGAGGGAGACTATAGCGGACTGTGCTTGCATGATCTCTGGCAAAATTTTCGTACTGAGCTTTTTGGCGAAGGCTACAAACAGGAGCGCTTTCCTGTTCTGATTAAAATTCTCGACGCATCGCAAGTGCTTTCAGTTCAGGTACATCCACCTGAGCATCAGGCTGACGCGCTTCGCGGCGATCCTAAAAGTGAGCTCTGGTATTTTGCCGATGCAGCCGAAGATGCTGGAATCTATATCGGACTGAAACGCGGTATCACGAGAGACATTTTCGAGTCCGCCTTAACCGAAGGTACGCTGGCAAACGTTCTTCATCGTCTACCCACGCGCGTTGATGGATTTGTACTTATTCCGAGTGGTCGATTACATGCGATTGATTCCGGCAATGTCATTTTCGAAATTCAACAAAATAGCGACACAACTTATCGCGTTTTTGATTGGAATAGAGTCGGACTGGACGGAAAACCGCGGCAGTTACATGTGAGAGAATCTTTGGCGAGTATTGATTTCGAGGATCATGAGCCGAAACTGGACGAACCGCAGGGTGAGATGTTGATTGATTGCGTCCATTTCAGGGTCGACCGATGGCTTTTGAATGAAGCAAAATCCGCGAACACGTTGCCACAATTCTCAATTTTTCAGGTAGTCCGTGGCATAGTGTCTGTCGAAGATCGTGGTTTCAGCCGCGGCGATTCATTCTTAGTACCAGCTTGCGAGCACGAGACAATGATACGACCGGAAAGTGGTTCGAGTCTGGTTCTGCGAACAACGATGCCGGTTACGGACAACCTGCCGGTTGTGGACGATGTGCTGATTGCAAGCAACGTTGCCGTACGAAGCAGACAGACCAATTAATGGTAAGTAGCCGACTCAAATTGACTACCTGCTAGTTCGCCACTACGGTCGAGCTTGTGAAACTTTTCACAAGGTTGGCCCTCCGAACTGCGGCTGCCGGTAAGCTCCAACACGCTGTCGAACTCATCAACCCCCACCTCTACACCGTTGAGGAACGCATTCGGGAGCAAGCCCGCGCCTTTGATCCTGCTATCGAAGGCTACATCACTTATGCGTGCGGCACGAGCGGCAAGCGCCTCCGACCCACGCTCGCTCTTCTTTCAGGGGCCGCAACCGGCACCCTTTGCCCTGGGCACGTGGATTTGGCATTGATTATCGAGTTGATCCACCTCGCCACCCTTGTGCATGACGACATCATGGATGGTGCTGACATTCGTAGAGAGTCGCCAACCGTCAACGCGAAATGGGGTAACACTCTGGCCGTTCTTCTAGGCGATTGCCTGTTTTCTCATGCCCTTAAGCTGGCGACCAGCTTCCCCAACATTGAGATTTGCCGTCGCATCGCTCATGCCGCTACCGACGTCTGTTCCGGTGAGATCCTACAGACTCAACGCAAGTACGACCTCAATCTCACAATCGACGATTACTTCAAAGTTATCGAGATGAAAACCGCGGCCTTGTTCGCTGTGGCTGCTGAACTTGGGGCTTTCATCAGCGAAACCAGTCCCGAAGTGATCACAGCCATGAAAACCTTCGGGCTCAAGCTGGGTACTGCGTATCAGATCTATGATGATTGCGTTGATATTGCAGGAAACCAGGAAAATGCCGGTAAAACTTTGGGTTCAGACCTTCGAAAAGGTAAACTCACATTGCCTGTCCTTTACCTGCTGCAAGCTGTTGATCGCAAAGATCACCATAGATACAGCGAAATCTTGCTTCGGAGTGAACCTGAAGGATTGGATCTGATGAGTGATGAAGTGATTCGGCGCGGCGCCCTCCGGCGCGCCGTGGAAACAACTCAACGTCTCGTACAAGAAGCGCGAAAAGAACTGGAGCACGTCCCTGTGAACAAATACACACTGGCAATGGGGGATGTGGGCGACTTTTTGTCGAATATCGTTGGCCAATTCGCAGAAGCTGCATAACTTTGTTTACGCATGTTCTAATGTTGCGCAACCTGACTGTCCATGAACTTCCGGCCCAGGACAAACCTCGCGAAAAACTGCTTCAGCGCGGTCCAGGCTCGTTGACTGACGCGGAGCTGCTTGCGATTCTTCTGCGAACCGGCTTGCCTGGTTGCAACGTTATCGAGATTGCTCAACAGCTATTAGATAAATATGGCGGTTTGGCTTACCTGGCCCGTTGTCCTGTAGCAGAAATTTCAAGCGTCAAAGGTATCGGACCCGCAAAAGCTTTGCATTTAGCGGCGGCATTTTGTTTGGGGACCAGAGTTTCTGCCGCGCAAACCCTCACAGATCCGCTCAATGAACCGGCAGCTATCCATCGTTTGCTGGGACCAGAAATGCTGCTGCTTGACCGCGAATGCTTGAGAACCGTTCTTTTGGATACCCGCTTTCGGTTGATTGCTGTTCGAGAAGTCTCGCAAGGTTCATTGAATGAAAGCCTTGCTCATCCTCGCGAAATCTTTAAACCAGCGATCACGCATTCTGCGCATTCCTTTGTGCTGGTACACAATCACCCATCTGGCGATCCGTCCCCCAGCGAAGCAGATCTCCGCCTGACTCGCCGCGTTGCCGAAGGAGCAAGGTTCCTTCAAATCCAAATGCTCGATCATCTGATTCTAGGTCGCCCATTTCAGAATCGCCCGGGATATTTCAGCTTCAAAGAAGCGGGAATCATCGGCTAGAGTTGGCGGTCGGTATCAGGGACTTTCACAAAGCGGGAAACAATGAATTGCCCGCATCATTCAGTTATTTCAGGGTCTTTCTCGGCAGTTCTCAAGCCCGCGGAATGGACAACTTCGAGTTTGCGACAAACGATCACAAGGTTCTAAAAAGCTAGAAAGCTGCAACCCAGGTCGATACACTTCGGGGCGTTTTCGCCTTTATTTTTAGTGATCGCAAGCGCGCTTCGAAGAGCCTTGATGCTCATCAGGGGACTAGCGCGGCAGAGCCCTGCTCTTGTCTGTTGAAAGTGTGCGAATGTTGCTTGTTGACTTGAGT
>JAFAXJ010000422.1 GCA_019241095.1 Verrucomicrobiota bacterium
GCGGCTTTCAGTGATGAGTGTTAGCCCACATGAATGAAAGAACATCGGCCTGTTCACTGATGACTTTCCCAATCGGCTTGCCACTGCCATGCCCGGCATTCATATCTACGCGGATCAATATTGGGTTATCGCACGCTTGAGCAGCCTGGAGTGTTGCTACAAACTTAAAAGAATGGGCCGGCACAACACGATCATCATGATCACCAGTCGTTACTAACGTGGATGGATAGCAGTGGTTCATCTTGATATTATGTAGCGGAGAATACCTATACAGGTACTTAAATCCATCCTTGGTCTCTGAAGATCCGTAATCAGAACTCCATGCCCAGCCCACAGTAAATCTCTGAAAACGCAGCATGTCCAATACTCCTACCTGAGAAACTGCTGCCCCAAAAAGCTCGGGCCTCTGTGTCATCACAGCGCCCACAAGTAATCCGCCATTTGATCCACCCTGAATTGCGATCCTGGCTGGTCGAGTGTATTTCGAATCAATCAGCATTTCGGCAGCAGCAATAAAGTCATCAAATACATTTTGCTTCCGCGCTCTGGTTCCTGCTTCGTGCCAGGTTCGGCCATATTCTCCTCCGCCACGCAAATTTACCTGAACTACAACTCCACCCTCTTTTAACCAGGCTAGGTACATCGGTAAATATGAGGGGGTCACCGAAATATTAAAACCCCCGTACCCTGTTAAAAAAACCGGGTTGTCGCCGTCTAGCGTGAGACCTTTCTTGGCTACTACAAAAAGCGGTACTTTCGTTCCGTCTCTCGACTGGCAGAATAATTGTTTTGTGCCGAAATCCTCAGCCCGAAAATTAACATTTGGTCTCTTAAAAACTTTGGATGTCCCAGTGTCGATATCATATTGATAAATCGTGGTCGGATAAAGATAGGAGGTAAAAGCATAAAACAGCTCAGGTCTTTCCGGATCTCCCGACAGACCTGAAACCGAACCTAACGTCGGAAGGCTAATGTCTCTTTCATGTTGTCCATCAAGATCGAAAATTTGAAGGCAGTCATTTGCGTCAACTTGATAAACTAACAGCAGTTTTCCTCCTGCAAGAACGGCATTAGATAACAAATTGCTTTTCTCCCGAACAATCTCCGTCCAATTCGATCGCTCAGGTTTTAGCAAATCAATCTTGATGACTCGGTACAGAGGCGCGCCCAGGTCAGTTAACACGAAAAGCCAATCGTCAATTACTCCGATGATCCTGAAATCAGCTTCGAAAACTTCTTCGATCGGAAAAAACAAGTTTGTTACGTTTGGTTGGCCAGGATCGCCCAATCTCTTCACATATATTAACTCCTGGTCCTCTGTACCCTTACTAACGGTTAAGATCAGGAACTTGCCATCGTGAGAAACCGTTCCCGTAAAGCCAAGCTCCGGATCTTCAGGGCGTTCATAAATCAATAGATCCTTTTCTTGAGGCTCTCCAATCCGATGGTAATAAAGCTTCTGATTCTTGATCTTAGGAAAATGCTCATCCTGTTTCGGCTCGGGAAATCTGGAGTAAAAAAAACCTTTGCTGTCCTTTGTCCAGCTTGCGCTGGAAAATTTTACCCACTTCACGACATCAATAAGATCCAAGCCGCTTTCGATATCGCGCACTCGAATTGTATTCCAATCTGAACCGCTCTGCTCCTCACCATACGCCATCATAGATCCATCATCACTGACGGCCGTATCCGAGATCGCGAGGGTTCCATCAGTCGAGAGTTGGTTTGGGTCGAGTAGCACTCGAGGAGCGTCTCCCAGATTATTCTGGGTCAGTATCACGCTCTGGTTCTGCAACCCATCGTTTCTGCGGAAGATGTAACGATTGCCTTCCCATCGTGGTACACTGTAACGCTCAAAATCGAGAAGTTGCGTTAGGAGTTGTTTGAACCGGCTTCGTTCAGGTGAATTCTGAAGATACGCTGAGGATAATTGGTTCTGCGCATTCACCCAAGCGATTGTCTCGGCGGAATCGACGTCCTCCAACCAGCGATAGGGATCCGGAACTTTGGTTCCGAAATAATCATCTACAACCGTGCCTTTGCGCGCATACGGATATTCCATACCTGCGCCCATAACGACTGATACTGATGCTACTAAGCTTGCAAAAGCTCTGAACATGAGGCAAGAGACCACACTTTCAAACGCGCCTCAAAACGTGCAAACTCCTTCGCGCGACTTTACAACACGCCTGCTCCGAATCATATTCCGCGCCTTATGTGGCTGAATATCTTCATCCCAACTCTCTCGGGCATCTTGGTAATCGTTTGCGTGCTGCTCACGCTGGTAGTTTTAATGCAACGCCCAAAAAATGAGGGATTGGGTGCTGCTTTCGGGAGCGGCGTTACCGAGAATATTTTCGGCGCTCAGACCACCACCGTCCTGACAAAGACAACTGTTTACCTGGGGAGCATTTTTTTTGCATTAACTCTGATTCTCACTGTATTGACCGCGAGACAAAGTTTGGATCGACGAGTCGGTCTGCTTGAAAACGAAACGAGAAAGACTGCTGGAGGACTTCATCCAAAGATCATCCTCCCTTCTCCAGCCGCGACCTCTGCGCCAAAAGCCGCATCGAATTCAACACCAACCGGCACACCGACTCCGAGCGAAATTCACCCGGTTGCCTCCGCCACCCCCGGATCTAGTCCTTTGCCGCTTCCTGCAACATCTGGCGCCCAAAATAATGTTGTGCCAAGCGCTACGCCCGCCGAACCAGCCAAGGCTTTATTCCCGACGGCTTCTCCCATTGGCTCGCCTTCGAAACCGTGACTTGAGAATCGCAAGAACTCCTTTTCTCCTTTTCATTCTGGCTCTGGTGCTCTCTGTGTCAGGCTGCGACCCAGGCGGTCCTCGAGCTGATCTCGTCATTCTCAACGGCGCCGAACCAGAATCGATTGATCCAGCCATTTTGACGGGTCAACTGGAAGGTAGAGTGGCTTTTGCGCTGTTCGAGGGATTGCTAAGTTTTGATCGACACGGCAAACCTAAGCCCGGGGTTGCCGAGCGATGGGACATCTCCTCTGACGGATTAACCTATACGTTTCATTTGCGAGCTAATGCGAAATGGAGCAATGGAGACCGGGTTGTCGCCGATGATTTCGTGCAGTCTTGGAAACGGGTTCTACTTCCTGACACAGCATCCGAGTACGCCTATGTGCTTTACCGGGTCAAGAACGGTGAAGCTTTCAATCAAGGGAAGATCGAAGACTTTTCACAGGTAGGCCTTAGAGCCCTGGATAGCTACACATTGCAAGTCAAACTAGAAGCCCCAACGCCTTACTTCCTCGATATTTGCTGCCTTACTACCCTCCTTCCAGTGCACATTCCAACTGTTTTAAGATATGGCGACGATTGGATCAAACCTGGCAAGTTGGTTGGAAATGGCGCGTTCTTACTCAAAGATTGGCGTCTGAATTACCGGATACGTTTAAAAAAGAATCCCTGGTATTGGAACAATAACGATGTGCGCTTGCAAACAGTAGATGTTTTGCCGATCGATAATTCGATTACGGCTTACAATTTCTATGCATCAAAAGTGGCCGATGTAATTTTAGATAAAGGACTGACTCCCCCTTCTTTAATTCCTGAGCTAAAGACAAAGGCGGATTTTCATGCAGCTCCCTTTCTAGGAAATTATTTTATTCGTTTTAACGTAAGGCGAAAGCCGTTTGACAATGTGAAAATCCGTCAAGCTTTTGCCTTTGCAATCGACCGCCCCAGACTTGTTCAGAAAATTACTCAAGCTGGTGAACTGCCCGCTTATTCATTCACTCCTCCGGGAACGGGTGAAAACTATCAGCCTCCCAGAATGTTCGGCACAGATGCGGAAAAAGCCAGACAATTGCTTGCGGAAGCCGGCTACCCAAATGGTAAAGGGTTTCCTCCTGTCACCTATCTCTATGACAACAAAAAGCTAAACGAGGATATTGCTGTCGAAATTCAGAGTATGCTGAATGAAGTGCTGGGGGTGCGTGTGGAACTGCAAAAACAGGAATGGAAGGTTTATCTAAACTCTTTGAGTCGATTGGATTATGACTTTTGCAGATCGAGTTGGGTCGGCGATTACAATGATCCCAATACGTTCCTCGATTGTTTCCTCGCCGGCAGCGGAAACAATCGAACAGGTTGGGCCGACGCAAATTACGATAGGCTCATTGAAGAAGCTGGAAACGAGATTAACAATAACAAGAGGTTAGGATTCTTCTTTCGCGCAGAAGAAATACTCCTGAACGAAGCCACTCCGATTTGTCCGCTCTATTATTATATGGGTATACAGATATATGACGGAGATAAGATTGGCGGCATTGAGGCTAATCTTCTCGACGAGCATCCATTCAAGGAAATGTATCGAAAAGGATGACCGTTTCGATGTGCTGACGTGTGCTCAGGATAAGCACTTAGGTGCGGATGACTGATTCTGATAATCAGAAAGAGGTTAGGATAAGAAAACCTTCTGCATGGTGGCGAAAAACGCCCATCATTTATTCTTTATACATCCTGACTGCCTGTCATAAACCTGCCCCGACGCCGGTTGCTCTCCCAAAACCATCACCCACTCCCTCACCGACCGCTATTGCTACTCCTACTGCCACACCTGTTGCAAAAGCAAGTGCCACACCTGTTGCAAAAGCAACTGCCACACCCGTCGTTACGCCCGACCCTACAGCCGTGCCCACTGCGCCCTCACCGCCTCCTAGTGCGTTTCAACAAGGAATGGCTCGCATTTTTACGGCTTCCGAAACAGGGTTTCGCGGATTTCGAGGTAAACTGAAGCGGACAGAAACCGGTACTGGCCCAAACGCTCTATTTAAATCGCGTAGAATCTATCAAGGCGCCTTCACCTTCGCCGAGGCGACTTCAGCAGAGCTTGAAGAAGTTTATTACAGGCAGGGTAGGCATCCCGTGTATAACTACCATCTTTATTTTGTTACTCCCGCAATGGAATCGGTTCAAAAATGGGACGAATTACAACAACAACTCGAGTCGGTCCTGAAAGATTTTATCCGCGATCGTTCATCCAGGTACGTTTCTTGGCGGCGAAACGATAAGTTGCAAACGGCGATCCTGTTAAGTACCAGTGACTCTCCTGGCATTGTCGAGCTCCAGATCCATGTCGCTTTTCAGTCACCGCAGTGGTAATGGTTTTCCTACTGCCACGACGCCTGATTCGCATCGAAAGGCTGCTGCGTCGCAACTGGTTCTATCCCGTCGCTTTTCAGAGAATACCCCAAGCTCAGAAAGACTCGTTCGTGCCTCAGCAGAGAACGGGTTTAGTCATGCAGGATCGGAACAAATGCGTTTTTTCTGCTGATTATTGCTACCGGTACTTGCTTGTGCACGATTGGAGTCGAAAAAGTTCTCAGCGTGCCTGCGTTTGGATCGGGCTCAATCCCTCAGTTGCTAATGAGTACCAATTGGATCCTACCTTACGTCGAGTTCGTGCTTTCAGCGCAGCAAGTGGATTTAACACTTTCTACATGTTAAACCTTTTCGCCCTAGTCACGTCTAAATCAAATTTGTTGAAGCAGCACTGTACTCCTGTCGGCCCAAAAAATGATAGTATCATTCTGGAAACGATCGAATCATTTTCCACCATCATAGTTGCTTGGGGAACCCTGGGGAGCCATTTAAATCGAGGGGAACAAATTCTGCGACTATTAGGATCGAGGCGGGTGCTCTGTTTTGGATGCACCAGAGATGGTTATCCTGCCCATCCTCTTTACCTGCCACGCTCAACTGAACCTGTCCCGTTTTTCGTTTCCCGTGAGAAAAAAGCTGTCACGACCTCACAACCGCCAAACGACGGACTCGACCTGGCGACGCAGCATTGCCCCCCGATCATGGTGTGCGAAGCTGAACACCGCCGAATGTGCCCGCGAAGTGATCCTGAGATTGAGCCTTTCCTTCCGAAAGACAACAACCGTTTTGCGCCACCAAACCAGAATTTATCTACGAAATCCGCAACGGAGGGAACTGTGCGTTTGGTAGGATCAGACCTCCGGGCTGGCCGCCGCCGGGCCATGCTTTCTTGAAGCATTTATGCGTCTGAAACGGCTGCGTTACTGGATCGAGTGGTTGGGCGTCGTTTGGCTCGCAAAGCTAGTTCCTCTGCTCCCTTACACATGGCTGAAGAGGCTAGCCAAAGTACTAGGATCCGGGGTGTATTTTCTTGATCGGTCGAGCAGACAAGTGGCTCTGGCTAACCTGGAAGCCGCCTTCCAGTCAGGCATTGATGATCAGTCAAAAGCTCGGATCGCTCGCCGTTCTCTGGAAGTATTTGCAAGAGCATTCCTTGAGCTATTCTGGACATCCAGCCTGATTAAGAAACCGCTGGAACGCTATATCTCGTTCGAAAATCCGGAGATGTTTAGCCAAGTTCTCGCAGAAACCAAGCCGGTAATCGGAATCACTCCACATTTCGCCAATTTTGAGTGGGGCAGCGCTCTCTTTGCTCTAAACGGCTACCCCGGGACGATTTTGACGCAACGTTTCAAAAACAATCTTTTAACGGAAGTATTTATGCGCCTACGAGGGTCGGCTGGCCACGCGGTTGTGACGCAGGAACGATCGATGTTGCGCCTTTTGAAGAGTCTAGGAAGAGGCACTCCGGTGGGTATCTTGACCGATCTAACGCTGAAACTAGGAGATCCGGCGGTAATCATCGAGAGCTTCGGCTTGAAGATGAGAGTAACAATGATCCACGCTGTCCTTCACCAGCGAACAGGGTGCCCTATCTTGCCGTTCATCACTCTTCCCCGACATGATGGGGGCTATCAAGTGCGGATCTTGCCTTTACTGCGCTTCCCGGAATCGGCTTCTACGCAAAAAATCGTCCAGAAGTGCTGGGACCAATTCGAACCGATTATCCGATCTAATCCGGAATACTGGTTATGGGTCTACAAGCATTGGCGATATAAACCCGAACTGGATGAACATCGGTATCCATTCTATGCAAATCGTTCTCACCGCTTTGACGGGGAACTTCGAGCGGCTGCCGATTTTCCCACGAAACCCGTGAACGGCGAGTACGAATGACTCAAGATCTCGAGGAGCAGAAAAGCAACCTGCCTAAACACGCTTCACCCAATAAGCTTCTGTTTTCCATGCTTGCCTTGGGAGCGGGCGTCACTGTTGCGAACCTTTACTATAACCAGCCATTACTAGGGACGATAGCGGGAAACTTGCGGGCAACAGCAGCGTATACCAGTGCGATCCCGGTGGCGACCCAGTTTGGTTACGCTAGCGGACTCCTTCTGGTAATACCATTAGGAGACAGCCTCGAGCGTAAACGGCTGATATTGACTACAATGGCCGGCTCTATCCTCGCACTGTTAGCCGTTGCATTTTCATCGAGTTTGATCTTTTTGGTCGCGGCTAGTTACCTCCTTGGACTGATTAGCGTCACACCCCAATTAATCGTGCCATATGCCGCAGCCGTAGCGCCCGCAACAGAACGGGGAAGAATAGTAGGGATTGTTATGAGCGGGTTGTTGATCGGTGTTTTATGCTCTCGAGTGGTGAGCGGCTTTCTTGCAGCAATTGTTGGGTGGAGAGGCGTTTTCATGTTCGGCTCTGTTACGGTGCTGCTAATGGCTTTATCGTTCGCCACTATTTTGCCCCGGCAAAAGCCTGAATATAGATTCAATTATTTAGAGCTTCTCAAATCACTTTGGCCCATTTTCGCCCGTGAAAAGGTTTTGCGAAAGCATGCGTTCATTGGAGCATGTGGTTTTGGAGCATTCAGCGCGTTTTGGACGACGCTGGCGTTTTATCTTGCAAGCCGGCCTGAGCACTTTGATAGCCAAGTCATCGGTCTCTTCGGATTGGTTGGCGTCGCGGGCGCGCTGGTTGCTCCTATTTCGGGACGTTTAGCAGACCGGTTTGAAGCTAGAATCGTAAATGGCACTGCTCTAGCTGTTGTAATACTTGCATTTGTTCTGATGAACTTTGCGGCATCCTCCTTGCTATGGCTGGTGATTGGTGTGTTTCTGATGGATGGTGGTGTGCAAGCAAGTCAGGTTTCAAATCAAGCACGCATATACTCTCTTGCTCCTGAGTTGCGTAATCGGATCAACTCCATCTACATGGTGATCTACTTTGTGGGTGGCGCCATCGGATCTGCGCTCGGCTCGCTTTCCTGGTCCACATTGCACTGGCTCGGAGTTTGCGCGACAGGCGCCTTGATGGCGTTTCTGGCTTTGATCTTCGTCTTAAACCGGCCTTGAAGAAGGCTATCTCTTTATTTCGTGCTGGCCCCCGTTCTCGTCATCGTCCTCGGACAATTGTACAATTCCCTGTCAATCCTGACGAATCCTGTATTGCTCGGGATTAAATCGTTCGAAAGTCTAACCTGTTTGTGACACCTTCGGGCAGAAGATTACCCCTCGATAATTTGCCCAGGGTCCCGCTTGAGACTTCAGCTTCGTTCTCCGCTCGAAAATTTGCACCGCATCTTTTGTTTATGCTTGAGAACCAGCACGAACACGAACCAGAAAGCTCGAAAAAGCGAATCCCCTCTTGCAATTTCTGTAGACCACATAAATATACACGCCTAGTAACTTTCATGAGACGTATTCTTCTTAGCGCCTTATTTTGCGGCAGTGCTGTCGCCTTTGTTCTTTTGACTGGCTGTAGCAA
>JAFAXJ010000131.1 GCA_019241095.1 Verrucomicrobiota bacterium
CTTCAGAGTTCGAACACAAATACGTGAATCACTCCAACCGACCGCTACTGGTTAATAAATAGGATGCGCCGCTTTTCTGATCGCCACACCCTCCAGACTTTGACGGAGATCAATGTCACGCCGCTGTTGGACTTGGCCTTTGTGTTGCTGATCATTTTTATCATCACAACCCCTTTGATGGAAAACGCTGTTAACCTCGTTGTTCCTACGAGCAAGGAGGCCAACCAATCGGTAGATCCCTCGAAACTTCAGGTTATATCGATTGATAAAGATGAAATGTTGAAGTTGAACGGCGAAATCATTGACGCCGCTACATTGGAAACCCGACTTACCACGCTACATACTGAAAACCCGGATTCCGCTGTTCTCTTGCGACCGGACCGGGAACTTAGCGTGCAAAAACTGATTAATATTATGGACATTCTTCAGCGGGCACAGATTGCAAAAGTCGGTGTACTGACCCGCCCTGAAAAACAATAGAGAGAATGGCTATAAACGAATCGCGTGCGGGCGGATTCAAAGTAATTTTCGTGCTTGTTGCGTTGCTGCACTGCGCATTGTTGTCACTTTTGCTGTTGGTCGGGCATACAGCCCGTAAGCCGAATGAACAGAACCTGGTCTGGATAAGCCCCGGATCGTTTGCGTCGAATGACGGCGCAGCAAAATCGAGTTCTTCTGAGAGTTCGGTTCCCGCGCAGACTAGCGACTCTTCAACGACAGAATCGCCATCGTCATCCGAACTGACCCCAGTGCCGCCAACACCCCGATTGTTGCCGCCGGAGCCGGTTCGTTCTAGCAGACCTGAAGCTCAAGTCCCGACTCTGCCGCCAAATCCCATAGTGAGCCCTTCGTTAGCTGAAAAACCGGCATCCAGTCCTCTGGCGCCCAGTCCTCTCATGACGGTTACCCCGCGCCCAACACCGAAACCTACACCCAGACCGGCAAAAGCCTTGGCGCACGCGGAATCGGCTACCAAACCGCTTGCTACTCCTAGAGCTACGGTGACTCCTGCTAAGCCGTCAACGAAGCAGCGTACCGCAACGAAGCCCTCTCCAAATCCAAAACCGAGCTCGGATGAGTCGGCGTCGGAACATGCAAAACGGACCGCTGCAAAGAAGGAAAATCTGGAAGAAAACAAACCTGCACCCTCGCCAGGAAAAAGCAAATCGATCGCGGCTTCTGCAAATCAAGCGAAGAATGAGCACACAGTTCACAAACTTGCGGAGTCAGCGGACTCGAACAAATCCGAAAAGACCGGCAGTTCTGGCTCCGATGCAAGAAAAGGGGAAGGATCGGGAGCAGACAATGCTGGAATTGGGCGGTATGCTGAAATCATTCATAACCGTTTCTTTGCCGCATGGAATCAACCGCAAAGTGAGATGGCCTTAGGCGCGCATCTGGTGGCTACTGTGAAGCTTCACATAGAATCCGACGGCGCCGTTACCGATTTTGACATTGTGGAAGGTTCCGGAAATCCGGTTGTGGATCAATCAGTTCGCGAAGCGGGAAAGAAAATCACAAGACTGCCGCCTCCCCCAAACAGAGAAGCCTTTTCACCCATCATCCGTTTTGAATTAGGAGACTAGCTCAGCTAGTTTTCAGAAGCTGCGCATTTTTGGCTGCAAAAAACAATGGATTGATCGTTTTGTGCGGGCCACTGGAGAGCAGGGCTCCTGGCGCGCTAGACTGCTCTTAAACAGCAAGGGTTTTTCAGAGCGCTCTAAAGATAAATTGCCTGACAACTTTGAGCTAAAATGAGGTGAGCAAGCATGCAATTAACAAGTCCGCCTTTGAAGACCTTTGATGCTCGTCAGCAGTCTAGCGTGGAGAGCTGGCCCTCCGCCGTTTTCACCATCTGCCCAGCGCCGCAGAGCCTTGTTCCCCATGCAGCCTGTCCTCAGCAGCCGATATCGTTATCTCTGGAAAATTGCGGGTAGAACGAATGGCATAAACGGTTTTGCCCTGAGATTCGTAGAACGTCCGTGTGATCATCTCGGCCAATAGGCCGAGCAGGATGCACATCATTGCAATCATGAACGTCATGACCACAATCAAGGGCAGCGGAGTCAAAATGAAAGGTTCGCCAACAAAAAATTTGAGCCAAAACATCCAACAAGCTGTACACAAGCTCACAGCCAAACTGAACACGCCACATCCGCCGAAAACATACATCGGCTTCGAACTCCACTGATCAAGGAACTTTACAACGAGCAAATCCAGCAACACTTTGATCACCCGCTCCAATCCGTATTTGGAAGAGCCGCTTTTCCGCGCATGATGATTTACAACGACTTCAGTTATCCTCGCGCCATGCCAGGATGCGTAGACTGGCAGGAACCGATGCATCTCTCCATAAAGCCGTATTCCCTCAACAACCTGGCGTTTGTATGCCTTCAAAGAGCAACCAAAGTCATGCAGACGTACGCCCGAGACGAAGGAGATCAGCTTATTCGCTAGAATGCTAGGCACATTCCTGTGAATATAATGGTCCTGCCGATCCTTTCGCCATCCGCTGACAACATCAAAGCCGGCATTTAATGAATCCAGCATGTTCGAAATATCGCCGGGATCGTTCTGACCATCACCGTCGAGCGGGATAATGACGTCACCCGCCGCATGATCGAACCCGGCCATCATAGCGGCAGTTTGGCCGAAGTTGCGCCGGAAATGAATCACCTTTACCCGACGATCCTCGTCGGCAAGATGATCCAAAATTAGTCCGGAACCATCTGAACTGCCATCATCGATGAAAATGATTTCCCACGTTAGCCCTAAACGCGTAAGCTCACGCCGGACTTCTTGCGAAAGACCTTCTAATGCCTGTGCTTCGTTGAAAACCGGGACGATGATCGACAGATCGGTAATATTCTCGGGACCTGTCACGCGATTTTTGAATGGCTCCGGCACGTTCCTCTATTTCTGATTATGTTATAAACCACCAAACTCTGACTGGAACGAAGCTGTTGTCAATACGAGAAGCCAATTAGACCGACCCTCGCTGAGGCGTTGCTCCACAATCATGGGACTGATGTCATGAGTACAGAAGAGACGTTGTTGGCGGAAAACATCAGAATCGCCGTCGATCTGACGCCGATGCTTCCCGGAGGCAGGAATGGCGGGGTTAAGTTCGCGATTATCGAGTTGCTAAAAAGCTTGAAGGAACGCTGGCCAACAAAGTTGAAGTTCCTTTTTCTCACGGCTGATGACACGCATAACGAGGTGGTTAGTCTCCTTGGTGAAAAAGATCTGGCCACCTGCGTTCTTCATCGGAGCAAATCCAGGAGCGTGCCCGCATTATTGATATATGGAAAAACACTCATTTGGTTAGCCAACTTGCGACGCGAGAACATCGATGTGTTCTATGTCCCATTCGGTTTTACTTCGATCAGACTTCCTGGAGTACCAAGAATAACGACTGTTGTCGACCTGCTTCACATCGATTATCCCTGGTCACTTCCGCCCCAAACCAGGGAATGGCGGAAACTGCAATTCAGTAAGCTGCTGCCCGTAACGGACCTATTTCAGGTACTTTCGGAGTTCACGGCCAAGCGTCTCCAAGCGGCTTACCAAGTTCCACCGGACCGGATCCTTATCACCAATTATGCAGTACAAAATCGGTTGCAGCCTGAAGCTAATTCACATAAATCGAGAAAACCTTTTTTCTTCTACCCCGCAAATTTCTGGCCTCACAAAAACCATGAAGTTTTGCTTTTGGCGTACCAACTCTACTTGGCTCGAAGCTCAGCGAATGCTGCCTGGGACTTGGTCTTGTCTGGGCATCTAGACGAAAGAGGGCGATTTCTGCAGCGGACGGCCCGTGATCTTGGCATCGCGGATCGGATTAGTTTCTTAGGCTTTGTGCCGGAAGACAAACTCAGAATGCTCTACTCGGCGGCGTCGTGCCTGGTGTTTCCTTCGTTGCATGAAGGATTTGGAATTCCGATTCTCGAAGCGATGAGTTTTGGCTTGCCGATCATTTGTGGTCGTGACACTAGCGTACCAGAAGTCGCCGGAGAAGCGGCTCTATACACGGATCCAAGAAACCCGGACCGCCTGGCGAGCGACCTTAGCAGAATAAGTGAAGACGAGACTTTGCGTCATCTCCTTGTCCAGCGCGGGGCGGAGCAGTTGAAAAAGTTTGATTTCAAAGCGGACGTGAACAGGTTAGCCGCCGCTTTCTTTGCCGTAAGTCGAACAAAGCCGCGAGCTCATCAGATTCTACAAAAGAAAATTCTGAGTGAACTCGCGATTTACTATGGTCACACTTTTGCTCGGAAAACTCTAAATAAATTGGTCCAGGTATACCAGCGGAAAGCGGCTGAATGAACTTTTGTGCGCATAGGACTTGATGTTGCTCAAACGTGCGTCGAACGCCATGGGTGCGGCTGGCTTGCGGACCGAATTGCCAACGCAATCAGTGAAACGTGCGCTGCTGATCAGATCATCCTATATCACCAGTTTGGGAATTGGATAAATTGGGACACCTCAAAAGGCACGGTACTGGAACGCCCGAATGTATTCTCACCGTTTGCAGGATCTACCTGGCTGAGCGGAAAGGTGGCCTGGATGCGAATTCAACAAGGAAGAGCTGAGTTGCCCGGATGTCCCGACCTGGTGCACTCTCATTCGTTTCAAGCGCCATGTCTCGGGAAGACACCGCTGGTATACACCGTGCACGACATGAGCTTCTGGATACATCCCGAATTTACAACCGAAACAAACCGTCTTTCATGCCAACGCGGCATGCTCGATGCCATAAGGCGCGCAGCCGGACTGATCTTTGTTTCGGAAAATAGTCTCAAGGATTTTTTGAGGTTGGTTCCTAACATCCTCACTCGCCGGAAGCTGCCGGTCGCGGTTGTGCTGCAGGGCCCCAGATTCGTGCCTGTCGCAAAGCCGCGCACTGGATTTGCAGGACAATATTGGTTGAGCGTAGGAGCATTAGAACCCAGGAAAAACGTGGACCTTTTGCTGGATGCTTTTGAACTGTACTGCAAGCGCTCGAAAGCGCCACGACCGCTGCATCTGGCTGGCGGAAAAGGTTGGAAAAGTGAGCATACGTGGAGGCGCATCAACAAGATGCAGCTTACCGGCATGGTCGTTCACTACGGCTATGTCCACGACAACAAGTTGCGGCTCCTTTATGAGGCGGC
>JAFAXJ010000477.1 GCA_019241095.1 Verrucomicrobiota bacterium
CAAGCGACCCCGGCGAGCCACCTTGGGCCGACACATGCTCCTCTTGCTCTACGTGTAGAGGAAAAGCCGCCAAAGCTCGTTAACCGATTCGGTTACGCAAATGCAGAGGGTAATCTCGGCAAACTACTCCAAATCAAATGCGTCGAGGGGTCGTACATCGCTTCTATCGTCGCGCGAATTCTTATTATTCTTAATTAACAGTTCAATATTCGCGACCCTCGGCGTGCTCCGACCGACAGCTTTTCTAAGCTGGACCAATATCAAAGCGGTCCTGTCGCTGATGTCGTATGATCTGCTAGTCGCAATTGGAATGACGATTGTTCTGATCGTTCGAGGTATCGATCTGTCTGTCGGGTCGGTCATGGCCCTGTCATCCGTTACGATGGCTCTATTGATGCGCGGAGACGTTCCGGTTCTACTCGCCCTGGCAGCCGGACTGATCGTCGCTTTGTTCTGCGGGCTGGTCAACGGTCTGCTAGTCGTGAAGGGCGGGATTCTGCCGTTTCTCGTGACGCTAGGAATGATGTCGGTTGCACGTGGTTTGGCGACGGTTGTCACCACGGGCCAATACATTTCGTTTCCGAGTGCTCCTCCTTGGTTCTCCCAGTTTGGAAGGTTCGAATTCCGCATTGAAATCGGCGGTACCAGCTACGGGCTTCCCCTCATCCTGCTGATTGGCTTGGCGTTCGTCGCGATTACGAGCTTGCTGCTTGCGTATTGGACTCCATTTCGCTCGTTCTTCTTCGTCGGTGAAAGTCCCGAAGCGGCCCGCCTCTCTGGTATGAACGTCGATCGCATAATGATTACGGCGTACTTGCTATCGGCGCTTTTCGTCTGGTTTACCGCCTTGCTTCTCACGTCGGCGAATAAGATCGGCTACGCGAACTACGGCATTGGCGCGGAGCTTCGGGCGCTAGCCGCCGCGGTTGTCGGCGGTGCGAGCCTGGCGGGAGGGGCGGGCAGCATCTTCGGTGCATTCCTCGGCGTTTTGATGCTTGCTCTGATTGGCAACGGCTTCGTTATGCTCAACGGCAATCCTAACTGGCAGCAGGCCTCGGTTGGCGTCGTTCTCATCGCGGCCGTGGGCATTGACGCTCTACGCACCTATCGCGATCGGAGATAGTTGATGCTAAACGCGAAGGGTGTCTCAAAGAGCTTTTTTGGCAACAAGGTGCTCGATTCCGTCAACTTTGACGTTCGCCCAGGGGAAGTGCACGCTCTCGTGGGAGAGAACGGAGCAGGAAAATCGACACTTATCAACATCATCGCGGGAATCCATCGGCGCGATTCAGGAAAAATCGTTTTTGACGGAAAGGAGGTCGATTTCGCCCATCCGTTGCAGGCTATGGAAGCCGGGATCAGCGTCGTGCATCAGGAACTCAGTCTGGTTCCAAGTACAACGGTTGCGGAAAATATCTTTTTGCGCCGCGAGAAGAGGAATGGCGTTGGTCTTAACGATTGGCGCGGCATGAATCGGGCTGCGACCGATGTTTTTCGACGGATCAGCATCGATATTGATCCCAACGCCTTGGCCGGTAGCCTGAGTGTCGGAATGCAGCAACTCGTCGAAGTTGCCAAAGCGATCGCTCTCGATGCCAAGCTGATAATCATGGAGGAGCCGACGTCATCGCTGTCGGAAAAGGACACAGCGGAACTTTTCAAGGTGATCAGGGACCTTCGCCAGCAAGGCCTGGGAATTATTTTCGTCTCGCACAAGCTCTCCGAACTCTTCACGATCGCCGATCGCATCACCGTTCTGCGCGACGGCCGGCATATTGCGACGGAAGGGGTCGGTTCACTGACGCGAGAGAGCTTGATCCGCATGATGGTTGGCCGGAACCTTGGGAATCTGTACCCGCCCCGCGCTGCGGCCATCGGCGATGTAGTCTTTAAATGCGAGAATCTGTCGTGTTTTGGCGCTGTACGCGATGTCAACTTCGAAGTGCGGCGCAGGGAAATTGTTGGTCTGGCTGGCTTAGTGGGCTCTGGCCGCACCGAAGCGATGCGCGCACTGGTCAACGCCGATAAGAGAGCGTCAGGAAGCTTCTGGTTGGACGGTCAGCCGGTCCGTATCGAAGATCCTGAGGACGCCTTGGCCTATGGCATCGTATACCTCTCTGAGGACCGAAAAGGAAGCGGCCTGTTTCTTTCTTACAGCATTGCTGAAAACATCGGCGCTTCGACGTTTGATCGCTATGCTGATCGATTTGGGTTTCTTCGACCTTCTGCCCTGCGCACGCGCGCAAAGGAGTTTATCAAGCGGATGGATATTCGTCCGCCCGATGAGAGTGCTCGCGTAATAAACCTGTCGGGCGGAAATCAACAGAAGGTGCTCATTTCAAAGGCGCTCGACGTCAATCCAAAAGTCCTGATCGTCGATGAGCCGACGCGCGGCGTCGACGTCGGCGCCAAAGCACTGATCCATGCCCAAATAAGAGATCTCGCACAGAGTGGAATTGGCGTCATCGTTGTCTCGTCTGAAATGCCAGAGGTTGTTGGGTTGAGCGACCGGATTCTTGTTTTTCGAAATGGCGCCATATCGGCCGAACTGGACAATCAAAATGGCGAAGTGACCCAGGAGACAATCATGACTCACGCCGTCTATCAATGAGGCTATGATGAACGGATTGTTCCACGGCCTGTCCCGAAATGTCATTGTGGTTCAATATATCGGCTTGGTAACCGTTACCTTGGCCACGTTGATCGGATTCCAAGTAACCTTTGGAAACGTGCTGACGGGGGCGAACCTTGAGGTTCTCGCGATGAACATGGTCTTTGAGGGGATCATGGCGCTGGGAATGACATTTGTCATCATCATGGGGGGCATCGATCTTTCTGTCGCTTCGGTCTATGCCTTCGCAGAGATTCTCGTCGCAAAGCTTATGGTTCAGGCCGGTTTTCCCATAGCGGCTGCGATCTTGATTACGCTTATCGCCTGCTCCTGCCTTGGAGCATTAAATGGAACGCTCATAGTATTGTTCCGTGTCCACCCATTGATTATTACGATGGGAATTCTGCTAACTTTGCGGGGAATAAATCTGGCCATAACGGACGGACACTCGGTCTCCGGGTTTTCAGACGAGTTTCTATTCCTCGGGCAGGGAAAAGTTTTTGGTGTGAACCTCCCCATTATTTTCTTTGGCCTTGCAGCCGCCATCCTCGGTGTTCTGTTGGCAAACCACAGGTACTTTCGACAGCTTTACTTCATTGGAGGTGGAGAAAGGGCAGCTCGCCTTTCGGGCGTAAGCGTTAGTCGGGTGAAGATCACAATCTATATGCTTTCCGCGAGCTTGGCAGGTTGCGCGGGGGTGATGGCTGCCGCCAAATATGGGGCCGCTCATTGGGCGCACGGAAATCTTGCAGAACTGAAAGCGATCGCCGCAGTCGCTATCGGTGGAGCCAACATAAATGGCGGCAGCGGAACGATCGCAGGAACGGTACTTGGGGTCATCTTCTTAGCCGTAGTCCACAATGCTTTCGTCACCTCTGCGGTGAATCCGTTTTGGTATGATGTTGTGAGCGGTTTAATGCTCCTCGTAGCGGTTTCCCTGAGCCGGTTTATTGCGCTTCGCAACGCCCGTGCGATGCTCGGACTGAAACAAAGCAAAATGGACCAACTTGCTGCGATTCACCAGCACTAGGAAAACAAAGATTAGGGTCAAGCGCTGACTTATGACATCGTTCCGCTATTTGATGAGGATTGAGGGACCTGCTCGGATTTGCGGGCTAAGGATTCGAAGGACGGCAGAGATTGGCAAAGCATTTATTGTGTAAATTTATGTCCGAAAAGATGGCTAAACATTCAGTCTCTGAGAAGCGGCAGCCTTATCCTGTGACGAGCGTGAAAACGACGAAATGCCTTTCGGGAGAGCTCTAAGGCATTATGCTCGGCATACCTGAAAAGAATGTACAACATAGCGAAGGAAAACAAAGAATAGGGTCAAGCGAATTCCTTCGATGCAGCAAACCGGTTCTCGGCCGTAAAGAAGGTCCCTCTTGTCAGGAGGAATCTAATTTCGTGAGTTGCAGGTGTTATTTAAGAGCTGATATGTTAACCTCTAGGGAAGTGACCAGCACCGAAATCTTCGACGCTGTCGTGTCAGCCGGCTCAAATACATTTCTGGAGGTGATTGATTGTTTGGAGCAGGGGAGTATTACCTATGCGGTGATTGGAGGCTTGGCTATCAACACTTACGTGGAGCCGGTTTACACTGCCGATGCGGATTTTGTGATTGGGGCTGCCGATCTGACAAGGGCCCAGAGTCTGCTTCAAGCGCGAGGCTTTCAGACCGAGGCATTTGAGTTCTCGGTAAACTTTGCAAAACCAGGAAGCGGACTGAGCGTAAAGGTGACGATTGATCCGGCTTACCAGGATATGATTGAGCGCGCACAACGGCGGCCAATCTTCGGAAGGGAAGTTTTTGTGGCGTCTTTGCCGGACTTGATTCGAGGTAAGATTATGGCCTGGTCAGACGAGTCGGGACGTGCGAGTAAACGGGCAAAGGACGAGGCGGATCTACTACGAATTGGGGAGACTTATCCTCAAACTCGGTCCGATTTACCTGAACCTTTACAGAGTCGGCTTG
>JAFAXJ010000556.1 GCA_019241095.1 Verrucomicrobiota bacterium
AAAAAGTGCAGATAGTAATTCACTACTCCGAGATCGCGATTTAGCAGGAACTTCCAGACCATCGCGGCGTAAATCATCCCAACGAGGACCGGGAAGAAGTACACGCTCCGAAACAGATATTTTAGATAACCTGGCAACCGTTTATTAACAGCGACTCCTAACAAAGTGCCGATCCCCACTGTTAGCACGACCGCGCTGATCGAAAAAAGGGCCGTGTTCCTGTATACTATCGCCAGCCGCCCATCTGCAAGCAGTCGGCTGTAATTGCTGAGACCAGCTAACCTGGGCTGACTCATCATGCTATAATGAGTAAAGCTTAACGCGATCGCCGCGGCGAGCGGTCCCAGCACAAAGAGCAGATAACCCAAGAGCGTCGGTCCGATAAAAAGATAGCCCGAGATGGTCTCTGAGGAGATCTTCTTCATCTTCGGAAAGCAGCAACCGCCGCCATGCTATTGATCCTCGGCTGCTTCCTGCTGCATAGCGGCGGACAACTCTTCGTTTGCGGCCTTGAGCGCATCCTCTGGATTCACTTCATCGGCCATTACCTGGCTTAAGTGCCGCATTAAAATCCGTTCGACCTCTGCATAGTTAGCGGGCGCCTGAACCGGCGCGGCGGAGCGAAGGCTATCATAGAAGAGGGCAGCGTGTTCGGGTTGGGCTAAAAACTCCTTCGACTCGGCTACAGAACGGCGGGCCGGGATGGCAACGCCCAAGCCGGCAGCTTGCTGTTGGCTTTCAACAGAGACGAGTTCTTTCAGCATCTCTAAGGCGATTGCTTTCTGTTTTGTTTTGGTGGAGATACCCCAGCCATCTGCTCCAAAGACAGTCTTCTGTACTTTGTTTTTCGGCCACGGCACCACGTCAAAATCACTGAAGTTGTTGGCCTTAAAGAACTGCATTGGCCAATGGCCGCCGCCGGTCATAGCGATTTTGCCGGACGCAAATAGCTGGAAGACTGCATTAGGATCCGTGTTGGCCGGGTCTGGGGAGACGCCGTTTTTCCGGACAAGATCATGAACGAATGTCAGAGATTCGAGGAACTTTGGATCATCCAGATTCGATTCTTTAAGATCGTTTTTAAGAACCGAGGTGTCATTAGAATACCAGAAAGGAGTCAATCCGAAATTGAAGTAGGGAATTCCAAAGCCGAATCTTTTTGCCGAGCCATCGCCCGAGGTCAGGCGCTTGGCCACTTGCAAAAAATCGTCCCAGGTCCAGTCATCAGATGGACGGCTGATGCCGGCTTGGTTAAAAACTTTGGTGTTGTAGTAAACCATCATGTTATTCCAAGCGACGGGTACCAGGTAAAGCTTACCCTCAGCGGTGAAGCCTTTGACTAGCGCCGGATCGACATCAGTCAAAAGAGCCTTGCCGGTCGGATCTGAATCCAGTTCATCGAGGGGTATTACGAGTTTTCTGCGCACCGCGAGTTCAAACCCTTCAGTGGCAATGTGGATTAAGTCAGGGGCCTTGCCAGAGACTACCTGAGTCACTAGTTTATCCAGGTAATCGCCCCAGGAAGAAATCGGTGTGAATTGATCGATTACCTGGACATTAGGGAAGCGCTTATTAAATCGGGCGATTGCAGCGTCACGAATCTGTTTATCATTAGCGTCTCCAAAGTCGAAGAGCACGAGATTCCCTTTGGCTTCTGAACTCGGCGTGCTTTGGGCTGAGCAAATAAAAATGCGATTGCTCGCCATCAGGAGGAAGGCGCACGCGAACAGGAGCACGATTCTGACATGTCGACATTGCCGGCCAGGATTGCAGCTCAGCCCAGTGAGGTACTGAAGCATTCTGGGCGTGCGATCCCTGCGAAGAGTTGGAACATCACTGAAATCCTTGCATTGAAATGGGGAAGGGGAGGAGTTCATGCAAGCGCATTTTAGATCCTGTGACAACGTTGTCAAACAGGCGTTTTTTTTGGGAGCTTTGATCAGCAAATCGACATGCCTGTGCGCCAGGTCGCTCACGCAGCCCCACGCAAAAGGTAAGACGAGGAGGTACGCAAAGCATGGACTGAAGATATTATCTATTCTTTAAGAATTTTACTTCGCGTCCTTATGCGTTCCTTTGGCGTCATCATCCGAGGGTAACTCAAGGGATGCAGGTTGACTCAAAATGACCAAGTTGCCATCAAGTACTTTTCGCCTACAATGTAAGGAGAAGTAAATCCGCCCGATCATTTAAAACGATCGTCATAGCCCTCCTTTTAGTAACTCGACTGAATGAGTGAACCTGTTCTGCTCAAAGTCAGCAATGTGGGAAAAAGATTTCCGGGCGTTCTCGCCCTGGATAACGTCTCTCTGAGCGTCGGCCGCGGGGAGGTGCACGCGTTGCTGGGTGAAAACGGTGCCGGTAAATCAACCTTGCTCAAGATCCTGGCCGGCGCCCAATATCAGGATAGCGGTACTATCGATTTTGATGGCGAACCCCTCGGTCATGAGCTGCCTCATGAGCGCCAGCAATTAGGAATTGCCACGGTCTATCAAGAATTCACGCTGATACCCAACTTGTCAGTGGCCGAGAACATCTTCATGGGCCGCGAGCCGGTACGGCGCAATTTCCTAAGTTGGCCAACGATGTTGTTAGAAGCGAAGAAGGTTATCGAGAAACTTGATTTGCGAGTCGACACGCTTACCCCCGTCTACGCGTTGAGCGTCGCCGAGCAGCAAATGGTGGAGATTGCTCGTGCGCTTACCATGCGAGCCAAGCTCATCATCCTGGACGAGCCTACTGCGGCCTTGAGCGATCGGGAGGTCGATAAGCTTCACCAGATCGTGCGGGACCTGAAAGCGCAAGGCCTCAGCATTATCTACGTCACTCACCGGCTTGGCGAGGTCAAAAAGATTTGCGATCGCTTAACCGTGTTGCGGGATGGGAAGTATGCAGGGGAGGCCGAAGTGGCAGATACCAGTATCGACCAGATTGTGCGAATGATGGTCGGCCGTAATGTCGAGTACATGGCCGGCGAACACCACAAAGCGGGCAAGGTGGTCGCCCAACTCCAAGGGATAACGCGGCTGAACCGGTTGGCAGGCAGCCAGGCTGTGCCACTGCGCAACATGAGTTTAGAGATTCGGGAAGGCGAGATACTTGGGCTGGCAGGCTTGGTTGGTGCTGGAAGAACCGAATTAGTGCGCGCGTTATTTGGAGCTGATCAATTTGAGAGCGGCACTATCTACTTCGAAGGCCGAAAGGTGACGATCGGTTCACCTACCGACGCGATCAAACTGGGCATGGCCTTGGTACCCGAAGATCGTAAGCAACAGGGTCTTTTTCTAACACACTCAATTCGCCTGAACATAGCGCTGCCGAGCTTGCCCAAGTTGCTCGCAGCTCGGTTTTTTATCGATCAGCGTAAAGAAAGTTCCTTGATTGAGAGCTTTCGCAAAGCGTTGCGGATACGCATGGCGCATCAGGACGTTGTCGTGGGAACACTGTCCGGGGGTAACCAGCAAAAGGTGATTCTTGCCCGCTGTATGGCCTTGAAACCCAAGGTGCTCATCGTCGATGAGCCCACCCGCGGGATTGACATCGGCGCCAAGGCCGAAGTGCATCAACTTTTGCGCGAGTTGGCCGGAAACGGCACAGCGGTGGTGGTAGTCTCTTCAGAACTGCCGGAAGTCATTTCGCTATGCGACCGGATCATTACTGTTAAAGAGGGCCGCATCACTGGCGAGGTGCCGGGCTCGGAAGCTACTGAAGAGAAGTTAATGAAATTGATGGTACTGGGACCGTTGGAGCAGCACGCCCACATGGAGACACGTCAATCCCAAGCCTAACCCCCTTTTGTTATGGTTCAGATCACCGCACCTGAGAACAAAGCCGTTCAGGACAAAACTCAGTCGTTCGAATGGATAGCCTTTCTACAGAAGTTCGGCGTCTTTCTTTTCCTGATCTTACTGATCATCTTTTTCGCTTTGCAGAACCCGCGATTTTTAACCATCCGAAACCTGTTTAACATACTAACCGACGTTTCCATCTATGGGGTAATGGCAGTTGGCATGACGCTAGTGATCCTGACGGCGGGCGTGGATTTGTCGGTGGGGGCGATTCTTGCCCTTTGTGCGATGTGCGGGGCGGCATTTAT
>JAFAXJ010000260.1 GCA_019241095.1 Verrucomicrobiota bacterium
CTGGGTACTGGCCCAACATAGCGAGGGCGAAGACATTTGGTCCGACTAGGGCCGCAAATTTCTGACCTTCCAAACGAAATTGAGGCTGGAAGAAAAGCGCGGGGTTAGTTTGCGCATTTCCTCGGGCTAAATCGCATGCCGCAGCGGAACGACCTTTGGAAATCTATCACGAAGTTTGGCAAGCAGGATTCCGAAGACTGCCTCGGGTTGGACCGCAGGATCAAATCGGACTTCCACCAGGGCGTCAATCAATGGGCATGGGTCGATAGCAACCGGGAGATCCGCGGGCACGCCAATCATTCGCAAAAGATCGCTGAGAATGCAAACGCGATTGGAGGAGATGTTGATCGCCTAGGGCCCCAGAGGCGCTTGATAACACAAGCGTGCGCCCATAAGAGTAAATAAATCAGAAACTTACGAACATGGTCTCACTAAACGGTCTCACTCGGAAGATTTCGAATAATATCTCTTGTGTAAGATGTTGATACTCAATAATTTAAGGCGGAGGCGGGAATCGAACCCGCGAATAGCGGTTTTGCAGACCGCGGCCTTACCACTTGGCTACCCCGCCCTTTGCGAAAAGCCTCAAAGGTTAAACTCGCCTTAACGATTGTCAATCCGTTCGTGCGAATCGGAGTCCTGAGATAAGCTTAAACACCGAGGTGATCGGAAAAGCTTAAATGCGGTTCGATTTACGGAATTTATTCCTTCTTGTGTACATCACTCGAACCGCGCAAATTAGCCCTCTCCAACTCGCCAACCCCCACTATGAAGCTGGCTTCTTCTTTTGCGCGCAATGAAAGATGAGTCCGTGGCGCCGCCGCAAGCTCATCCGAATGTGCGCCAGCGCTTTTTCAAGTTACCCCGCGAGATAGGAATCCTTGGCGCTCTGTTACTGATGATCCTGGTTCTGGCGATCCAGATTCCTCAGTTCCGCGAGATTCAGAATTTAACTAATATCACTCGAAACTTTTCGTTCGTTGGCATTGTCGCCATGGGGATGACCGCGGTCATTTTGACAGGCGGAATTGATCTCTCGGTTGGCTCTACGTGGGGTATGACTGCTGTTATCGTGGCAGCCCTTTTAACTACAGGCTGGCCGGTCCCACTAGCGATTCTCACCGGCTTAGTTGGTGCAGCAGGCATAGGCCTCATCAATGGATTATGTATAACCAGATTGAATATGTCGCCGTTCGTACCGACGCTGGCAACACTCTCGATTGCCCGCAGCCTGGCTCTTATTATCACGCGGGGAAGGCCTATATCGATCTTTGGCGACGAGTATCAATTTTTTCTTTGGATAGGTGGCGGCGACGTTTTTGGTGTACCTAACCCTTTTATCATTTTTTTATTAATAGCAGGTTTCTTCTGGATGCTGCTTTCGCGCACAGTCTGGGGGCGGTATGTCTATGCCGTTGGCGGTAATGAACGCGCGGCTCGGTTAACAGGGCTTCGTGTTGATCGGCTCAAAATCATCGTCTACATATTGTCCGCCTTGGTAGCCGGGATCGCGGGCATCATTCAGGTCAGTTATCTTTCTAGTGTCACGGCTGATCTCGGGACTGGGAACGAACTCGCAGTCATTGCTGCTACGGTGATCGGAGGAGCTAACCTTGCGGGAGGCGAGGGAACTATCATTGGAACGGTGATCGGCGCGATGATGCTCGAAGTATTGCGCAACGGTTTGTTGCTATTTGGAATTGATCCCTATTGGCAAGGCGTGTTTGTAGGAGCTGTAATTATCCTGGCTGTCTCAGTTGATTATTTTCGAAAGCTCTTACGTCGTGAGTAAGGGTTTTATGCAGTTAACAAATACATATAACAACCCCGTTGTGGCAATTAGAGCCACACATAGCTTTACTACAGTATGAAAATCACTCATTGGTTCACTCTAGCCTGCGCGGCAGGATTTTTAGTCACCATGCAGGCGCACGCAGCTGACAAGCAAAAAACGTTTGCCATCGTGCCGAAGACCATCAGCGTCCCATTTTATTACGACGTTGAGAAAGGGTGCAAGGCGGAGGGCAAAAAGTTAGGTGTTAATATCATCTACACGGGGCCTGAAACGGCTGATGCAGCCAAACAGGTCCAAATTCTGCAGGACCTAGTCAGTCGCGGCGTCGATGGTTTCGCCGTTGCTCCCATGGACGCGGACTCAGTCATTGGGGTTATTGATTCCGCCTTGAAAAAAGGAATCCAAGTAATCACGTTCGACTCTGATTCTCCCAAATCCGGGCGGGTGTGTTTTGTAGGTACGAACAACAGTCAGGGTGGGACCGAGGCGGGCAAAGCTTTCGCTTCCATGCTGCCAAAAGGGAGATATGCCATTCTTACCGGCGGGTTGGCCGCTGATAACTTAAACCAAAGGATAGATGGATTCAGGAAAGCGATCAAAGAGGCAGGTGGGGATTATACGGAAATTTCCGGATCGCCATTTCCCTGTAACGATGATGCGGCCAAGTCGATTCAGATTATCCAGGATACTCTGACTCGCTACCCTGACCTGGACGGCTTTTTCTTTTCGGGAGGCTGGCCGCTTTTTGGGGCGCCAGAAGCTTATCTGAAAGCGGTGACCAAACGTTTGCCTGACATTA
>JAFAXJ010000550.1 GCA_019241095.1 Verrucomicrobiota bacterium
GGGTTCGAAGCACGATGCGGCCGACCTTCGAAGGCGAAGATTGGGCGTTGCTTCCGGACAGGCGCTCCGAGCCCTCCACTATCTCCATCCAAGGTGAGGGCTCGGCCTCGATTACTAACGGCAGAATCACTGCTCGGGTCGATCCAAGGGGACAGATCACGTTCTTTAACCAGAAGGGCGATGTCTTGTTGGAAGAGTTTATGCGCGTCAGGCTCGGCAATATGCAGAGAGGGGACGAGCAAGTCGATGAAGCATCCATCACATACTTCAACAGTGCTCTGTCCATCTACCCGCGTGAATTCAAACCGATCTTCGGTGGGGATTACGCATTGACAGTCCGCTTCGAATCTCGTTTAGAGGAAAAGCTGTTTGGGATGGGCCAGTATCAGCATGGCTTTCTGAACCAAAAGAACTGTGTGCTTGAACTCGCGCAGCGGAATTCGCAAGCGTCGGTTCCCTTCGCATTGTCGAGCCTCGGATACGGCTTCCTTTGGAACAACCCGGCCATCGGCAAAGTCTCGTTCGGAAAAAACTGCACCGAATGGACGGCGGTCTCAGCGAAACAGATCGATTACTGGATCACTGCGGGCGACGAGCCTGCAGAGATCCTCGCGAACTACGCAAAGGTGACCGGGACGGTTCCGATAATGCCGGAATACGGCTTGGGTCTTTGGCAGAGCAAGCTACGCTATCAGACACAGGATGAACTTCTTATGGTAGCGCGCGAGTACAAGCAGCGCAGCTTGCCTCTCGACGTGATCGTAGTGGATTTCTTTCATTGGCCGCTGCAGGGTGAATATAAGTTTGATCCCGTTTACTGGCCCGACCCTGTCGCGATGATTGAGCAACTCGACGCTATGGGAATCAAGCTCATGGTGTCGGTCTGGCCGACTATCGACCGCCTCTCCTCCCGGTTTGCTGAGATGCACGCAAAGGGGTTGCTCGTGAGGACTGAGCGCGGTGTTGCGACGACGATGGAGTTTCTCGGCGAGACGGTGTTCTTTGATCCCACAAACCCCAAGGCTCGCGAGTATGTATGGCAGATCATCAAGCAAAACTATTACGACAAGGGTGTCAGGATCTTCTGGCTCGATGAGGCGGAACCTGAGTACTCCGTGTACGACTTCGATAACTACCGATATCATCTGGGTTCGAACTTGCAGGTCGGCAACATTTATCCGTTGAAGTATGCGCAGGGCTTTTATGAGGGGATGGCAGCCGAAAAGCAGGAAAACATTGTCAACCTTGTCCGGTGTGCCTGGGCAGGTAGCCAGCGCTATGGTGCTCTCGTGTGGTCGGGCGATATCGATTCGAGCTTTGAATCACTGCGCATCCAGCTCGCTGCGGGCCTTAACATGGGGCTCGCGGGAATTCCGTGGTGGACTACAGATATCGGCGGATTCCACGGAGGGGTGAACACTGATCCGTCTTTTCGAGAATGCCTGGTCAGGTGGTTCCAATTCGCCACGTTTTCTCCTGTGCTTCGCATGCACGGTGACCGCGAGCCGCATACAAAGCCAATGTCAATGACCGGTGGCGGCAAGTGCGCCAGTGGCGCGCCAAACGAGCTATGGAGCTTTGGCGAGGAGATCTACTCCATCTTGGAAAAATATCTGCGCATGCGCGAGCTCCTGCGTCCTTATATACGGAGCTTGATGTCCGCCGCTCATACAAGGGGTTCTCCGATCATCCGCCCGTTGTTTT
Organism: Verrucomicrobiota bacterium; assembly: GCA_019241095.1. GTDB lineage: Bacteria > Verrucomicrobiota > Verrucomicrobiia > Chthoniobacterales > JAFAMB01 > JAFAXJ01. The sequence goes on from JAFAXJ010000550.1 coordinate 1,705, forward strand.
ACGACTTTCCAATGGACGGCCGCGCCTGGACAATCGAGGACGCCTATATGTTCGGTCCGGATGTGCTCGTCGCACCCATTTTGGTTGCAGGGCAACGCGACCGTGACGTCTATTTGCCCTCTGGAAGCCGTTGGATCAGCCACGGCAGCGGTGCGACGTTCAACGGGGGACAGGTCGTGAAGGAATCCGCTCCACTCGACCATTTGCCGATCTTTTTCCGCGAGAACGGTTCTGTCCGGCTCTGAACACGACTCGCTTCATTCCGATTATGGTAATCCTTGCGGCACTGAGAAGAGACCTCGTCGGCTTCGCCGAGCTACAGGTGA
>JAFAXJ010000072.1 GCA_019241095.1 Verrucomicrobiota bacterium
CACTGCTGACTTGGCCTCCGGCAAAATTCGCCTCGATTTTTCTTCGACCTAAGCCTGGAAATTCAAATCCAAGTTGGTTATCTTGTTTCACTAGCGAAGCCTCCTGTTAAGTTGATTCTAAGCACCTCAACCATAACAGGTTACTTAAAAGGCTTCGCTACATTTTTTGCTCAAAACGATGAAAAATTCGGGTTAGAAAAGTTATGCGTTACCTTATTGCCCCGGACAAATTTAAAGGCACCATGGATGCGCAAGAGGTTGCAGAAACGATTGCAGCTGGGATTCGCGACTTTAATCCTACTGTCGAAGTCGATATTCTTCCATTGGCCGATGGAGGTGAGGGGACAGCGGCCTTGTTGGCCCGTTATTTCGGAGCAGACCGCCGTGTTTTCGAAACCGTTGATCCATTAGGGCGGCCGATCGAAGCTGAAGTTTTCATCGCGCGGAGAGAAGCAATCCTTGACCTGAGCGCGGCTTCGGGCCTCTGGCGGGTACGCGTGGAAGAACGAGAGCCGTTTCGTTCAAACACGTACGGAACCGGCAAAATCATCAAGTACCTAATCGATAACGGCCTGGAACGGATTTATGTAGGATTAGGCGGAAGCGCAACCGTTGATGTTGGCCTAGGGTTAGGGTTGGCGCTGGATTATAAATTCCTTGGAGCCGATCAGCAATTGGTTCAACCTTTGCCAATCTGGTTTTCGGATATCGAGCGGGTTGAAGCACCCGATTTGACCCAAATACCCGAAGTGATCGGTTTGGCAGATGTCGAGACCCTCTTAACGGGACCACAGGGGGCGATTTACACCTTTGGCCCGCAAAAGGGACTGACACCGACCCAGATTCCAACGCTGGACCGAACGATCGCGGTACTTGCTGCGCGGATTGACCAGGCTCTCGGAACAAACTTCTCCACCATTCCAGGCGCCGGAGCGGCGGGTGGGTTCGGATATGGGATCCTGACATTCGCGAAGGGCCGGCTGATATCCGGTTTCAACGTGATCGCGGAGAAGGTCGGACTCGTGGATCGAATGGCGGTAGCGGATGTCGTGATCACCGGTGAAGGCAAACTCGATTCTCAGTCTCTGCACGGCAAAGGCCCATACGGCGTTGCTGCTTTAGCAAGGCGGCTCAAAAAACCGATTTGGGCGCTTGCTGGCGTAATTGAGGACCGCGATCACTTGATTGCGCATTTCAATCGCTTGAGCTCCTTAGTCTCTAACGAAGTCACGGTCGAGCAGGCCTTAAAAAATCCCGTGCCGATTCTACGACGTAGAGCACTCGAAATGTGTCGGAGTTTCGCGGAAGCCGCTGCTTCGTGACCCTCTCACCTTCGAAGATTTCTGGCGATCTCGAAGTCTCGTTGATCAATTGGTAATCCGTCTGTTTTTCGGTAAACTTTTGTATTGCATCAGACCGGGGCGGCCGGAGCGACTGATCGGACTGTCATGGTGAGCGTCCCTCGGGAGTGATCTTAATCAACTCGCACTGCGTTTCTCGGAATTCCTGGCTCTGGATCGCGCTAACACGCGCCAGATAAGGATAACCAAAATTGAGCCAAGGAAGGCGGCAATGAGGTCCTCAAAGCTGACCTTGAAATCGCCAAGGCCCAAATCGATTCTGAACAGTTTGAAGAGTTCTCCGCCAACCACAGCCCCGACCATCCCGACCAGGAGATTAATCCAGCGGCCGAACCCTTCCCTCTTCCGAGTCATCGCCCGTCCTGCAAATGCTCCTGCGAAACCACCGATGATAATCCATACAATAATTTGGCCAATGTTCATGACTGCGTTTCAAAGAGTAAATTGCACAATCAGAAATGTCGATCTCTGTTGAGCACCAAAGGGTGTTACAACAGATGTCTGAAACTGGATTGACGCCTGGTCACCTCATTGGTTCTACGCGGCTGAAACCGATTCAAGCAACTCTGAGTTACCCTTCACTCACCGAATGATTCGGCGTAAAGCTTTTTTTGTTTCTCTCGGCCGTGACGTTCAGTGATCTGCTCCCACTTTTGGTGGATATCATCAAGGGCCGACTTCGAATCCTTTTCACCTGAGAGTACTGCAGATATGCGAACGTCGAGTTCGTGCCAATATTCCGCCGCCCCGGGGATACGCAGGTAAATTTCCTGCTCGGTGAGGACTAAATTGGAGTAATAAGCTCCAAGATAACCAATTGCATCATCCTTGTCCCAGCCCTGTGCCTCCCAAGCCTCAATGGTCGCGGTTCCTACTGGTGGAAAATATTCATATTTCATAGCTGGCTGAACACCAGTCCAACCGTTCGTTGAATTGAAGAAGGCGTTCTTCTTATTGGCCATGAATGCGAGGAAATCGTAGGTAGCCTCTTTTTGTTTGGATTTGTTGGAGATTACGCAGTGCCAGCTACCGCCATTGGTGTTTCCAACACGGTTGAGCGAATAATTTTCCCAATGACCTGTTACAGGATTAAACGCCGCGTCCGTGCCAGGTATAGTGGTTGAACCTATTCTGCCCTGAACGCTTGAGTGAGCCCGGTCCTGAGCAAACGTCGGAAGATCACCCCAGGTAGGTTCCAGGACGGCATGTCCAGCCAGAAACAAATTCCAACCTTGATTTAGGGTCCAGCCAATTTGTTCCTTCGGACCGTTGGTCAAAAACTTTCGATAATCTTCCAGCGCTCGTAAATGGCCCTCAGAATTGATGAGAGGCTTCATATCCTCGGGGTTGAAATAGAAATGCTTATTGTTCGGTGAAATCACGTACGGTGCTGCAAGCGTGAGGAAATGAAAGAATCCCTGTTCATTGACTTTGGCATGAAGCGAAATTCCCCAGTCATCCTTCCCATCGCCGTTCCAGTCCCAGCCTGTGAAGAAGGTCGCCACGTCATGCATCTCCTTCATACTCTGTGGCGGATTTGGCAGGTCGTAACCCATTTTTCCCTTAAACTTGTCCTGGAATTCCAAGTTCCCAAGGACATCTTTTCGATAATACAGAATTTGCGCGTCCGCATCGAACAACACGCCATACAGCTTGCCTCGCCATGTATAAAGGCGCTTCATAGCTGGCAAGAATTGATCGGGATCCCAGTAAGGAAACTTCGCCTCCTTGAGTAACGGGGCAATCTCGACAATTTTGGGGTCTTCCGACGTGAAGAAATCTCCGTAGAACCAAGCAGCGGTTTGATAAGCGTCGTACTGACCGGGCCCATCAATATCCGAAAAGATTTCATCATGAAGAGTGTCGATGGGGACCTTGGTAATGTTGACGTGGGCACCGGTTTCCTCTTCCCATCTTGGTGCGTGATATTCAACACAATCGCCGACCGCTGACCTTAGTACCATTATGTTTATCGTCGTGTTAGCGTATGGCTTGGACTGGAGATATGCGACGCGTTCTTGTGTAATCGGGGACTCATTCGATGCCACAGGCGAAGACTCGAGAAAACTATCAGCGGCTGCGAAAGAGGCAGGCGCGATCCGGTGCAATAACGCAGCGGACAATCCGACCCGGGCCGCGCATCGAATAAATCGGCGTCGCGTTATCTGGCCTTGAAAGAACGCAGTCACCAGTTGGTTGATCTCTTCTTCGGAGCTTTTGTAGGCCATAGGGGGTTCCTTATTTGAAATGTAGATATTGGCCGCGACGGGGCCGCTTTTAAGATCTCTATTTCCGGCGACGCACCCACCCGATGTCGAATCGGATTTGTTTCACAACGCGGGTCACGATTGCAACCGTGACCCTGCTCATCTCCTCGTTTGTATTCTAGCCGGCTTGACCGCGCGTACGGAGTTTGTCGAGCATCACAGCCAAAATGATGACCGCACCCTTAATGACTAATTGCCAGTAGAAGGAAACGTTCATCAATGTAAGGCCGTTATTCAGCACAGCGATGATCAGAGCTCCGATTAACGTGCCAAAAACAGTTCCAATGCCGCCGACAAAACTTGTGCCGCCCAGGATTACTGCGGCGATCGCATCCAATTCATAGCCTATGCCCAACTGACCTTGGGCGCTGTACAGACGGCTCGCGCTCATGACACCCCCGAGCCCAGCTAAGAGCCCACTTACACCGTAGGCGAAAATCAGGATAAATGGTACGGGTATACCGGTCAATCGAGCCGCCTGCGCGTTTCCGCCCACGGCGTAGATGTGCACTCCTAAAACCGTTCGATGAAGGATAAAGGCGCTCACCGCAATGACTACAAG
>JAFAXJ010000099.1 GCA_019241095.1 Verrucomicrobiota bacterium
AAGCAATGCTAGTACTACCCAATTGTACAATCCGAGAACTCGTGCGTGGTCCCAGTTGTTGATTGAACGATGCGGTTTTCCTCCCCGGATCTTCCCACAACTGGTTCCTTCCGGGACCATTCTTGGACCTCTCTTAACAGAAATAGCCCGTGAGACGGGAATCAATGATCTACAGGTTGTTGCAACCTGTTCTCACGATACCGGCGCGGCCGTTGCAGCTGTTCCTGCCGCTGAGGATCACGACTGGGCTTACTTATCTTCCGGAACCTGGTCTTTGCTTGGATTAGAGTTGCCGGCGCCCTTGATCAGTGAAAAAGTTCGTGAACGGAACTTTACCAATGAGGCAGGCTATGGCGGCACAACCCGGTTTTTAAAAAACATTGTGGGCCTTTGGCTCATTCAAGAGTGCCGGCGAGAGTGGGCCCGTCAAGGCGATGACTTGGATTACGCTACCCTGACCAGTGAGGCACAGAATGCCGAGCCGTTTCGCTCTTTGATCGATCCGAGAGAAGAGCGCTTTTTCCAAATTGGAGACATGCCGGCCAGAGTGCAATCCTATTGCCGCGAAACTGGGCAGCCATCGCCTGAAACACCTGGCGAGTTTGCGCGCTGCATTCTTGAGAGCCTCGCGTTGCTCTACCGTGTAACGATTGATGAGATTGAGCAATTGACCGGACGAGTTATTCGACGGCTGCATATTGTTGGAGGCGGAAGCCAGAATGTATTGCTCAATCAACTCGCAGCTAATGCGATTCAACGGCAGGTAATCGCCGGCCCGGTCGAGGCGACTGCGACTGGCAACGTGCTGATTCAAGCACTGGCGCTAGGCCACATCAGTTCCGTCGCAGAACTTCGCCAGGTGGTACGAAACTCGTTCACTTTGGAAACCTTCGAGCCTCAAGAAAGTGAAAGTTGGCAGGTCGCATACCAACGATTTCTCCATATCACGAAATGAAGATTATACTCTTTGTTCCGTGCTTTGTGGACCAATTGTTTCCCATAGTGGGAATCAGCGCCGTTCGGATCCTTGAAAAACTGGGACATACGGTTGAGTTCCGGCAATCGATAGTGTGCTGCGGGCAGCCGGCCTTCAATGCTGGCTATTGGAGCGAAGCTCGAGAGATTGCGGTGGGAGTCCTGAAAAGCCTCGAAGGCGATGAGCCGGTAGTTGTTCCGTCCGGTTCTTGTGGTGCGATGCTGAAAAATTTTTATCCGGAACTTTTTAAACAAACCCCTACTCACGAGCGTGCGATACGGCTGAGTGGTCGAATATTTGAATTTGCATCGTTTCTTGTAGATCATTTGGGAGTGACAGACCTAGGTAGCCGCTTTCCTGCGACAGTAACATTCCATGACGGCTGCCACGGTTTGCGTGAGTTGGGAATGAAACAGCAGCCTCGTCTGTTGCTGCAGAAAGTGAAGGATCTCAGGCTGATTGAAATGGACGATCAGACTAGTTGTTGTGGCTTTGGGGGTACTTTCGCTGTGAAATTTCCAATGATCTCCAGCGCAATGGGCGAGACTAAAAATGCATCGGCGCTCGAAACTGGTGCGGAATATTTGGTGTCCAATGATTCGAGCTGTTTGATGCATCTGCAAGGCCTTTTAAGCCGGCAGCATCAGAAGCTCAAAACGATCCACTTGGCTGAGGTGTTGTCCCATTTTTAACCTATGATCCCATTCGCCGCCGAGTTTAAAACCAAGGCTGCCAAGCTTACCGCAAACTTGCAGCATCGCGCTCAGATCCGGAACGCGTTGAGAAGTTACGAAAAGGCGCGGGACGACAAGAAAGCGCTGTTCCAGGATTGGCAGGCGGCACGGTCAGGGGCTGCCGCGATTAAAAGAGAAGCGATCAACCATCTAGATGCCTACCTGGAGGAGTTAACCTCTAAACTGATAGCGCGGGGCACGAAGGTTTTCTGGGCGAGCACAGGCAAGGAAGCCTGTGATTACATCATTGATGTAGCTAAGAAAAAAAATGTGCATTCCTTGATAAAGTCAAAAAGCATGACGTCAGAGGAGATTCACTTGAACAAAGCTCTGCGCGATGCCGGTTATGATGTAATCGAATCTGATCTGGGTGAGTATATTGTGCAACTGCGGGGCGAGGCGCCTTACCACCTGGTTTTTCCGGCAATGCACCTTACACGAGGTGAAATCAGCCATCTTTTCGAAGAGAAATTGCATTCCGCTCCTACCGATAATCCTGAAGAACTGACGATGATCGCGCGTAGGGAAATGCGCTTCAAATATTGTCAGGCGGACATTGGGATTAGCGGCGCAAATTTCGGGATCGCTGAAACGGGCATGATTTCCATTACCGAAAACGAAGGTAACGCTCGTCTCACGACCTCCTTGCCTAAAGTGCATATTGCTCTGATGGGAATCGAAAAGGTTATACCCAAACTTTCTGACCTTGCTCTATTTCTCCCATTGTTAGCTACGGCAGGGGCCGGCCAGCAGATTACCTGTTACAATTCTTTCATCGGCGGTCCTCGCCAGGCAGGTGAGCCGGACGGTCCAGAAGAGTTCCATTTGGTTTTGTTAGATAATAAGCGAACTCAATTGTTAGCCGACGCCGAGCAACGGGATACCTTGCACTGTATTCGTTGCGGCGCGTGTTTAAACGTCTGCCCAATCTTTCGCAATGTAGGCGGCCATACTTATGGCACAACCTATCAAGGACCTATCGGGTCAGTTCTTACTCCCCATCTTCGTGGATTGATTGACTGGCGCCATCTCTCTTACGCCTCGTCTCTTTGTGGCGCCTGCACCGAAGCATGTCCGGTTAAGATTGATCTGCACCATCATTTACTGCATAACCGGCGGAACGCTGTGAGACTAAAAGCGGAACC
>JAFAXJ010000113.1 GCA_019241095.1 Verrucomicrobiota bacterium
GAAAACCGGAAGGGCTTTTTTTAGAAAAGCTGAGCTTTTGCATTGCTCCATCCGGATTTTCTGGATAGCTATGAAAAGGCGCTCATTCTCAAATGCGTTGTATAACGTAGCACAGGAAAGACTTTTTCCGGCATCATGTTAAAGCTCGCAAATTCAGCTTGTTCGACCTATTCTCGGCGCCAATTTGTCACGAGGTTTGCGATGCTTCCAGCCGGGATAATCTGCCTGACAGCAGGATTCTGGCAATCGGCCTCACCTTATGAGATTTGGAGAGACCAGCTTTGTTCGTTTGTTGGCCGCTACTCATCTTCCTTTTCCTTCTTGGGAGGAGGTGTGCTGGCTTGTCGTGGAGACCGAATTCCAAGCACGTTGCAGATTACAGCCTTCGTTGAGAATCCAGTTCGAGCCGCCGAGGCTTTCCGGGCCGCGCCTTTCAATCACATGTTGATTCAGGGAGACCGAATCTATTTCCCGCATCTGGGTTCATTGATTACGTTGGAACATCGATCGAACGATTCATGGGCGCCAGATTTTCAGCATCAGCTTTTACGATTGGATCCCGTTACGGGCGTCTTCAGTGATCCTTACGGTATCGCATCCCAACGTTTCCCTGCTCTTTGTTTAGCTTGTAGTCCCAGTGAGTTAGGAATCGGTCTTCAGATTTGCTTTTCCGGGTTACTCGAATCAGTACTACACGGCCTGATTCTTTCTGACTCCTTCCTCAAGCTCGAAGGCCACGTGCTTCAGTCCAAAGTGAGAACCGATGTGGAAACTTTAAATGTTTATTCGGCGTTAGTCATGGGACTGGCGTCACTGATCGAGCATATTGGAAACGAGAAGGTAACCCGGCTTATTCGTTCATCTCTTGTTGATTCGACACTGAAACAACTTGGCGGCTCTTCTGAAATGATCCTCGCGCGAGAACGGTTGCTGTCGATTCAGCTTCCTTATAAGTCCAGAGCGATGGGCTGCCTAGCGACATTACTTGCTACATTTCCGCAAACAACCACAGCCGCGCTCCAGACCAGCCGGCGATTTCCCGTTGGACCCGCCCTGAGAGCGATAGGCCAGGCAGCAAATATCGCCAGGCTTTCACTTTAACTTGAACCTTATTCACGACTATGGCTGAACCATTTCTAGGAGAAATCAGGCTTTTTGGCTTCAACTTTCCTCCCACGGGCTGGGCGCCCTGCGATGGGAGATTGCTCTCGATTGCTCAGAATACTGCGCTTTTCGCGTTACTTGGAACCAGTTACGGGGGCGACGGTCAGACCACTTTTGGCCTTCCCGACCTCAGGTCGCGAGTACCAATTAACCAGGGCGCGGGACCTGGGCTGTCATTTTACACGATTGGACAAGCAGGGGGAGTTGAGCAAGTCAGTCTCTCCCCTGCGCAGATTCCCACTCATAACCATTCCTTTGCGTGCCAGACCGCCGGAGGCAATGCGCAAACGCCTAAGGGAAATTTTTTGGCGGTGGACGCGAGCGGTCTTACCGCGCTCTATTCTACTACAGAGAACGCAACAATGGCTCCTGCTGCCGTAAGCAACACCGGTCAGAACCAAGGTCACACCAATCTTCAGCCGTATCTAGTATTGAACTTTTGTATCGCTCTGGCCGGGATTTTCCCGGCTCGCCAATGATGTCAGGAATAATTGATGTCATAGGTAATTTCGTATCGATGCCGAAATCCCTTAGTCTCCGCCCTGTTCAGACCGATGACGAAGATCTTTTGTTCGAACTTTTCAAGGATTCCCGAAAAGAGGAGCTAGATTTAACTCACTGGGGCGCCAACGAAAAGGATTGTTTTCTGAGGTGGCAGTACAAGCTACGGAATGCCTCTTTTCAAAATCAATTCCCGGCATCTAACCACTGGATCATCCTTGCTGACCAACGCCCGATCGGATCTTACCGAGTTCAACTCGATCGAACCGAGCTCCGGCTGATCGACATAGCCCTACGTGCAGAGGAAAGAGGGAAGGGAATTGGCACCATTCTGCTTCGACGGCTGATCAACGAAAGCATCGCAACAGATAAACCCATTCGCCTTCACGTCGAACAGAGGAACAGGGCCTTTCAATGGTATATTCGGTTTGGCTTTCGT
>JAFAXJ010000487.1 GCA_019241095.1 Verrucomicrobiota bacterium
TTTCGGTTTTAAAACGGGCCTATCTGTCATTAGATAAGTTAATGTTCTGTCGCAAAATAACATGCACTTTGTTGCTATAGAGATTTGTCGGCTGCGCCGCGGACCACGATCTTTCGGTAGGAGCAGATCTTCGAGTTGCGCCATCGGCCAGCACCTCAGAGATTCGCCAATACCTTTTTACGGCGGGAGACGCTTAGCCCGGAGCTCGGCTTCCCGGATGCAATTGGGCACAGCCGGACCTTCTCTTCCCTCAACATCGGAAGTTTCAGCTGATACTTGAACTGTGTGCTAGTGTCGTTACATTAGCGCGCTCTGCAGGTGAATTGGGAATCTCCGGTGTAACAATCAATCCTAGAGGTTAAGCGTAGATATGGCTGACGTTGCGAATAAATATCCGCAGAATGTTGCAGGACTATTTTATGTAGATGACCAATGCATCGATTGCGATCTTTGCCGGGAAACAGCTCCGGCAAATTTCACGCGAAATGACGATGGCGGGCACTCTTTTGTATACAAGCAGCCTATCAGTCCGGAAGAGGAAGCTTTGTGCAAAGAAGCGATGGAAGGGTGTCCCGTCGAAGCGATTGGCAGCGACGGAACATAGATCAATTCCCGAGCTTCCAAAGATAGCATTTCGAAATGCAGCGGTCAGCCCGGCGCCGTATAATCGAGGAATGGCGAGGCCTGCCCGAGGGAGAGGATCGGCCTGATCGCACGATGCTTCTGCAAGATGTCTTGAAGCAGCTTGCACCGAAACTAGGTTTTGAGACCCGTTTAAAGCAGGAGGAGATTGCTGCGGCATGGGGCGAAATTGTGGGTGATTTTTTTGCCCGCCATTCCAACCCTGCTAAGCTCCAAGCAGGCGTATTTACGGTTGATGTTCTTCAGCCGACGATTATGTACGAACTTGACCGTCATTGGAAGCCGGTCATTCTTGAGAAGTTACGCAAACGCTTTGGCAGTAAACTCATCAAGGAGATCCGGTTCCGCATGGGTTAAAAGGATGGATCAGTGGATCGAAATAAATGAGCTCTGGGTTTGGGCCAAATTGGGCGTAACGGATCGGGAGCGTCTGATTCCGCAAAGGTTGGTCGTAACCATCAAGCTTTGGATCGAACGCGACTTTGACCATTTAGACGACTCCCTGGAGAACACAGTGAACTATTCCAGTGTTGCTTCCGAAACGAAAAGGTTCATCTCCGAAACTTCGAGCCATCTCTTAGAAAATCTTGCTATCAGGGTAGGGGATCATCTTTTGGCACGTTTCTCCTTTCCCCGTATCGAGATAATCGTGAAAAAATTTGCTCTTCCAAATGCTCAGTTTGTGAGTGTAAGGACTCTGCGTGAACGACGAAGTAGCTGACGAGACCTTCAGCAGCAACGGTTTCTTGCCGGGAGCAGCTGTTCTGTATTGTTCGGGTTTCCTAGTGATCAGTGCATCCAACCGGTCCGTTCCGCACGATCGCAAGCTAATATGAGCCAGACCGTCAATCACCAACTTGCCGCGACCGAATATACATTCGATATTGGAGGTGATCTTCCGGTGAACCGGCTCGGCTTTGGCGCAATGCGGATTACCGGCAAAGGTATCTGGGGCGAGCCAAAAGATGTCGCTGAAGCAAAACGCGTTTTGCAGAGAGTAGTCAGCTTAGGCACCAACTTTATCGACACTGCCGACGCCTATGGCCCCGAGGTAAGTGAACGGTTAATCTCGGAAGCTCTTCATCCCTATGCTCCAGGTCTCGTTATTGCTACTAAAGGCGGTCTGACGAGGCAAGGTCCCGAACGTTGGACGCCAGTCGGCCGTCCCGAGTACTTGAAGCAATGCATCGAAATGAGTTTAAGGCGCTTGCGGCTCGAGCGCATCGATTTATATCAGCTGCATCGTATTGACCCGAAAGTACCGTTTGAAGAGCAGATGGGAGTTTTCAAAGAAGCACAGGAGCAGGGCAGAATCCGACACTTTGGCCTTTCTGAGGTGAAGGTCGCTGAAATCCAGCGAGCCGGCTCTATCCTTCCAGTCGTTTCGGTTCAAAATCGCTATAACATAGCGGATCGACAGCACGAAGATGTGCTTAATCATTGTGAGCAAAACCGAATCGCATTCATTCCCTGGTCCCCAGTCGCCGCAGGAGATCTCGCCCGACCTGGGGGGCCGCTTGATAAAGCGGCAAAAAATCACCACGCTACCGTTGCTCAACTCTCTCTAGCTTGGCTTCTGCATCGTTCCCCAGTGATTTTGCCTATTCCGGGCACATCGTCAGTAGCACATGCCGAAGAAAACATCAGGGCAGCGTCACTAAAATTAACGCCCGATGATTGGCGTGAGATTGAAGGTTCTGTTGGGAAAAAGTGAGCGCTTGCTCGGCAGACCTATT
>JAFAXJ010000252.1 GCA_019241095.1 Verrucomicrobiota bacterium
TGATAGACAGACAGGATCTGACTCATTACAAACAACAACTAAATTGCCAAAATTGCTGGTACGACTTCTTTGAACATGAAAAAATGAACTTCCACCTGAGTTTGCTGCCAATGATCACGTTAACGCAAGAAGATCCGCGTTCCTCCGATGCCCAGGAGCTACTCTCTGGCTTTGTCACTGAAGTAATTCAGCGATACACATCGCCGCCGGCGGATGTTGGTTATTTTGATCCACAGCTAGTCTCAGTCCCGCGAAGCGCTTTTTTGGTGGCCCGGGTTGAAGGCAAAGCCGTCGGTTGCGGTGCTCTTGTTCCAATGGAAGACGATATTGTCGAAATTAAGCGCATGTTTGTGCCTCCTCCAGAGCGGAAAAGAGGCTACGCCACACAAATTCTTAACGAATTACAACGCCTTGCTCGCGACTTTAATTATGACGCGATCCGTTTAGAAACCGGAGTTGAGCAGCCCGAATCGATAGCGCTTTTCGGAAGAGCAGGTTTTTATCGCATTCCCAATTTTCAACCCTTTGAAGACGATTCTTCGGCAGTGTGCTTTGAGAAAAAAATCTGATCCTTTGCGCGAAGAAGCCACGGCTCAGAGGAGCCTCAGGAAAAGCAATTAGCTAGAGGGAGCAAAGTATCGAAGGTGATCTTAAATCCGCCGTTCGCGTTCAATCAGCGCTTGGTCCCTGGCGGTTCGAGTCCATCCCCTTTGCGTGCCTTCGCGTGAGGCTCTTTGACCGTTCCTGCAGAGGGCGGCGCCAAGCCCTACGCTAGCCCTGAGCCGCGGCCCCCGCCGCCCAAGTCTGGGAAAAAACGCAGATGATTGCCTTTTATGAAGTGATCGCTCAGAGTGTTCAAGGCGCGTCGAGCTGTAGTAAATCTTTCTGCAAGCTCCGTAAAAATCGGCGAACGATTGGAATCGTTGGTGTGCCTCGCCGCAAGGATGTAAAAAGACTTACCCTGCTTTTCATAGTCGACTAAACTACGTTTTGAAAAAGAGACCTGGGGCGAACGATGTACAGCAATCGTTGCGCATTCGGGAAATATCCCACTTACGAACAGTGCCACATCCCCCACCCTTTTGAAAAGGCTGGGGCGTGTTTCCGGTTCACTGATCCGAGCAAGCTCAATCAGGTCGTCTATGTCCATGTCGCTAAACGATCTTTTATGCCAGCTGCCGCGTTCCTTCCAGCGAACAGCTCCGCTGCTTGTTCTGGCAAAAGAAGCAAGCATTTCTGCCAGGTAATTTCGGATAGACAGCTTAGAAAGCATCTCCGCGATGGATGACGCTTCAAAGACAGGGATCTGTTTCCCTCTCCGGTCCGACTCAAAAACATACTGCTTTGTTTTCAAGTCCTCGGTGAGTCGAATCAGTAATAACAAGAAAAGAAGGTAAGGAGAGATTCTCACAAAGACTTTCTCATCCTTCGAAAGGCGTTGAAAGATCCTCGGATCTTTCAACATTTGCTCCAAAAGATCATCTTTATCGCGGACCAATTCCACAATGTGGTCGTAATCGCGTCTTTTTGTTGCCACTGATTCCACGACAAAATGCAAATCAGATTCGGTCAGCATTGTTTTCGATATTGCAGAGTCATTATACAAATATTGTCTCACCGAAGCTCGCACCCCGAATGGGGTCAGGTCCGAATGCTCTGCGTTCCTGTGAAGATTTAGGCTACGGTGACAAGAACTGGTGCGCGATGCAGGGTTCGAACCTGCGACATCTTGCGTGTGAAGCAAGCGCTCTACCACTGAGCTAATCGCGCCGAATTTGTTCTGATGTTAGTTGGTGGACAGAGGGTTGCAAACGAATTTCGCTCCTTCCACGGTGCATGGCCCGATCCGTTAACGCCGCTAGCCGGATGGTCTGCGCGTGCAGCATCGCCGTGTACCGGTTCCTACGATTGTAGCCGCCTCCATAAAGCACTGCTGTCGGGATTTCGAATATTCGATGCAGATCCAACACAAAAGAGTCGCGCATTTTCATCTCGCTTGCGGTCAACCGCATTTGTCCAAACCGGTCATCCTCGTGCGTATCAGCACCGGAGATCCAGATCAGAAGATCTGGATCAAACATCTCTATCGCATCTGGAAGCGTAGCGGCTAGCGCCTGCAGGTACTCTTCTCCTATCACCCAGCGGTCTAATCCGACGTCAAGATCGCCGGGTTCCTTGATTGACGGATAATTCTTTGCAACGTGTATCGAATAAGTAAAGACGCCCGGATCATTTCGGAAAATCGCATGGGTTCCGTTACCCTGATGAGCATCGGTATCGATCACCATCACTCGAATGCTACACTCAGACTGCTGCAATTTCCTGATCGCGACCGCCACATCGTTCAGCAAACAAAACCCTTGCCCATTGTCTGGAAAGGCGTGGTGTGTGC
>JAFAXJ010000284.1 GCA_019241095.1 Verrucomicrobiota bacterium
ACAGTGCCTGTCACCATGGCGCCCGCATTCGAAGCTAGATATATGACGGCAGCGGCGACGTCAGTAATCGAACCCACGCGATTAATCGGCAGACGCGAAAGTACTCCTTCGCGGTATGCAGGGTTATCGAGTCTCTCGGCTGTGCCGGGAGTGTAGATAAAGGTGGGAGCGACAGCGTTTACTGTCACTCCCGAGGCAGACCATTCAAGCGCGAGCACTCGAGTCAATTGATTGACTCCGCCCTTTGAGGCGCAATACACAGCGTGGTCCCGAATCCCGACGACACTGGCCTGAGAGCTCATATTAATAATGCGGCCATGCCTTTGTTTAAGCATGATCCGCCCGGCTGCCTGGCAAGAAAAAAAAAGCCCTTTTAAATTAACGGCCATCATCTGGTCCCAGTCTGCTTCAGTGACATCTACTGCTGCGTGGTTTGCGCCGAGCCCTGCGTTGTTAACCAATACATCCAGTCGGCCTAAAGCGGTCTGCACCGATTGAATGCACTCGCGCGTCCGGCCAACGTCGCGAACATCAAGTGAGAACGCCTGAGCGGTTCCGCCATCGGCCCGGATTTCGTCCGTCAGTTTCTCGAGTTCAGCCACTGATCTGGCAGCAACTGCGACCTTTGCGCCGGCGTGGGCGAGTGCCTTGGATATGCCGAAACCGATACCTTGGCTGGCGCCGGTAACGAGAGCCACTTGGCCACTCAAGCCAAAATCAGGATAGTTCATTTCAGTGAGTACACCATAATGAAGCACCTCCATAGGTTATTATCGCGAAAGAGTCAGGAGTTAGGAGCCGGGGGGAGCCGAGGGAAGCAGGGATAAGAAGGTTGTTGCCAGAGAGCGTCCCGACCGGGAACGCAAAGAACTATGGTCCCAGCACTTGAGTGCTGGAATCTCAGCATAGTCAAGCGGTACGCCCTTTCAAGGGCGGTTGATCGAAGCCGAGTGGCACCCAGCTAGAACAGACCGCCTTCGGAAGTGGTCTTTCCGGCTCAAGTTGGCGGCGTGAGACAACTCTCCTGAGGTGTTAGCAAGCAAAGCAAGAATCGGCCCGCATACTGAAAAGCTGACACTACCTCTCCCCGGACCGGGGACCCCAAGCACCGAACGTTGGGCTGGAATCTGAGAGTCCCTAGAAATGCTCCTGCGTCCCTGGCTCACTCGACTCCTCGACTCCCTGGCTCTCTTGGGTCCTGACTCCTGGCTTCGAATCTGCAATCCGATCTGCTGTTTGATTCGAACATTATCCGCAAGTGATGGAGTTCAACCCCCCCGGAAGGCTTTTAGCCCTGACTGATAGCACCAGGGATCATGGTGGGACAACTAACTCGCAGTATCAAACCATTGTTGAGGAATTATTCCCTCTCTCAAACCCAACTATCAGAGTCTATGAATAAGATGATATACCCCCGATTGCTTCCTTTTGTAATAGCTTTCAGCTTAACGTTTCCTCTTGCGGGACACGCAGCACCTGAGAAGTTGAAAATTGTTTTTAGCGTGCCGAATATGGCTTTTCCCTGGGCTGCCTTCACAACGAAGATAGCTCAAGCCACCGGTAAGAAGCTTAATGCGGATGTGCTCCTTCAAGATGGTCAAGGGAGTTCTTCTACCCAGTCGAGTGACTTGCGTAATGCCGTCAACCAAGGCGTTGACGGCATCGTTATAGCTCCAACGGATGTTAAAGCCTTGGTACCCGCAGTGAATGACGTAATCAGGGCTAAAATACCTATCGTAACCATTGACCGATACGTCACCGGTACGCAGCAACCTGTACCGCATTTTGGAGCGGACAATGTGGCGGGCGGGGTCGAACAGGCTAAGTTCGTCGTCGAACATTTCCCTGCAGGCGCGAAGATTATCATGCTAACGGGCGAACCGGGGAGTAGTCCCGCAATTGATCGTGCAGCGGGAGTCCACCAAACGCTTAAGGCTGCCGGGGACAAATATAAGATCGTTGCGGACCAGACGGCAAACTTTGCAAGAGCTCAAGGGTTTACCGTAACACAAAATATACTAACAGCGTTGGGGAACCCGCCCGACGCGATAATTGCGTCCAACGATGATATGGCGCTGGGAGCTGTCAAGGCGCTTGCTCAGGCGGGAATCCCAAAAGGTAAGGTTATGGTCTTGGGCTTTGATGCCCTTCCAGAAGGACTTGCCGCAGTGCGGGACGGCGACATGGCTGCTACTGTGGAACAGCTACCTGCTGAACAGGTTGAAACCTCGATGAATGCAGTGGTCGACTTTATCAGGAATAAAAAGCCCTTGGAAAGTAAAAAGCTAACGCCCGTCTTAATCACCAAACATAACCTGAACCAAGCTGAGCGTTACAACGAGGTGAAAATGTGAGCGGAAGTAAACTTAGACGTATCGGCTCTTGAAGTTATCGGCTAAGGTTTCGGTGGCCGATTTGATGTTCTCATTTTCGGTTCGGTACGATTCCGAGAACTCATAAGATGGCGGGCTCATGGCGACAAGATATTCTTACCAGTGAACGGCGCCGAGAATTCCAAAAGGGCTCAGCAGGCATTACAGATAATCCATAGCTAGCCAGTGCTGATGGGGAGCCCGCTAGCTTATCTGCAAAAACTCGGTCGGACCGTAAATTTTGTTTACTGCAGCTGGCCACGCAGTGTTCTGCCCTAACGCATAAGGAAAATGCTGTTCTCAACTCAAAGAAAATTTCAACGTTACAAGGATAAAATGATTAGACTCTTTAGGTTCGCTACAAATTTTCGAAGCTGGATCGCCTTTATGGGCTGCAGCTTCGGATTAAATGTTTTTGCTTCAGCGGCTGACTCCACTACCCAGGGCAAAACAATTGCATTTGTGCCCGGTGTTATGGGAAACGCGTTTTATGTAAGCATGGAATGTGGAATCCGAGACGAGGCACTCAAGTACGGTTTCCATATCAATATTCAGGGTCCGCAGCAATTCGATCCATCGCTTCAGACGCCAATTGTCAATGCCGTCGTTGCTACAAGGCCAGCTGGTCTCTTGATTGCCCCAACTGACTCCAAGGCGATGTTTGTTCCAGTCTCTCAGGCTGTCAGCACCGGTATTAAGGTCGCTTTGGTCGACACCACTCTTGATGACACGTCGAAAGTCATCGCCGCAATTGCGACTGACAACACCGCCGGCGGCGCTGCGGCTGCTGATGCCCTCGCAAAATTGATTTTCGAAAAAGGGGAGGTTATGGTCATTGCCTTTCAAGCTGGCGCCAGCACTTCCGACCAACGTCAAAAAGGTTTCGAAGGTAGGATAAAAAACTACCCAAACGTTAACTACATAGGATTTCAGATCTCGAACAATGATCCCTCCAAAGCTGCTGCTGAGGTGGGGTCAACGCTCGCCGCTCATCCTAATCTCGCGGGCATCTTCGCGACTAACGATCGATCGGCGGAAGGCGCTGCAACAGGGTTGCGGGTAGCGGAGAAGGTAGGGGTTGTCAAGATTGTTGGATTTGATGCCGGTGACACGCAAATCAGGCAACTCAAAGAAGGCCTGGTCCAATCCCTCATCGCTCAACGTCCTTATCAAATCGGTGTTGACGGGGTGGATGCAATCGCGAACGCCTTGGCAGGGAAGAGTGTTGAACACTCGGTAACGACGGGTACGGTAACGATAACGAAAGACAACTTGCAGAAGCCTGAAATCCAAAAAGCTTTGTACAAGCTTAAGTGCGATTGATGCCCCTATGCGGCTGGCAAGCACTCTAGGATGCACGATCGTTTTCGGCCAATACGTGAGGTGGTCTCCCGAAGATTTTCTAACTTCCAAGGGCTTCTCAAATCGCTCCAACGCCGCGAGACAATTGTGAGTGTGCCATTCCTATGTCAGAGGCTCCTTTAATCGATGCCCGCGCCATAGCCAGGCAATTTGGCCATGTCCAGGCGTTGCGAGGTGCTGACTTCAGCGTCGGCCGGGGCGAAATCGTCGCCTTAATCGGCGATAATGGCGCCGGTAAGAGCACCCTTATTCGAATCCTTTCAGGCATTGATCGCCCGGATCACGGAGAGATATTTGTTAACGGCCAACTCGTTCATATGAACGGACCTCAGGACGCGCGCTCAGCCGGTATCGAAACCGTTTATCAGGATTTAGCTTTGGCCCCAGATTTGAACGCCGCGGCAAACGTCTTCTTGGGGCGTGAACTTGTGAGGCCCGGCATTCTAGGACGTCTAGGAGTGTTAGACGAGTCCCGGATGATTCGTCAAGCGGCCGAAGGAATGGCAAAGCTAGGCGTAACGATCCGCCCATCAGCCGAGGTGCACAGTCTGTCCGGAGGACAACGCCAGAGCGCAGCGGTTGCCCGCGCAGCGATGTGGGCCACGAGCGCGATTTTCATGGATGAGCCGACCGCAAACCTTGGTGTAGTGCAGACTAGGGGGGTGATCGACTTGATTCGGCGGGTACGAGACGCCGGTACAGCGGTAGTTATCATCAGCCACAACCTGCCTCAAATGCTCGATATTACGGACCGAATTGTCATTCTGCGCCTGGGCCGCACGGTCGGACAAGTCGCATCTTCGGCAACGACCGTGGATGATCTCATCAGCGCTATGATGACGGGCGTGCTCCGGAACGAACCGCGTGCACCGGAGCAAGGCCGCCTGATCGAACCCAGCGAGCAATTGGGCAGTTTTGCGGCCTCAACTGAGCCTCTTCAAGAGAAACGAGAGACCGGCGATATGCTTGGACGTTTCCGAAGCTTCTTCGGCAGTCAGTCGGCAGCGCTCTTTCTTGCCCTGATCGGATTGGCAGTTTTCTTTTCGGTATTGCGTCCTGCTGCCTTCCCTACAATTGCCAATGCAATGAACATGGCTACGAACGCCTCAGTCCTTCTTGTCCTGGCGGTTGGTAGCACCTTGGTAATCTTGACAGGTGGAATCGACCTGTCCATTAACGGTGTACTCGTGTTTTCTGGCGTCATTGCGGCGATGGCCATGGTTGCGATTGGCGGGGATAGTCCAGGGGTCCTGATTGCTGGCCTTGTCTGTGGTGTTGCGGCCGGCACGGGTTGGGGAATTATAAACGGCTTGCTTGTGGCGAAGGCCAGGGTTCCTGCACTGATCGTTACCTTGGGTACTATGGGGATGTCACTCGGACTCGCTCTGTTGTTAACCCGCGGAGTAGACATCTCGGATATTCCTGAGAACCTTGTGCTCACAGTCGGTTCCGGCAGGCTAGGCGGGATTCCTATTCTTGTGATTGTCACTACCGCGGTTTTCGTTATCGGGGCGCTCGTGCTTAGATTCACGCAATTTGGTCGTTACACTTACGCGGTTGGATCCAGCCCCGACGCGTGTCGAAGGGCCAGCATCAACGTTACATCCCACTTGATTAAGGTTTACATGCTCGCTGGAATGCTATCAGGCCTGGCCGGCTATCTCTCACTTGCCAGATTCGCTACCACGACCCTAAGCGGCCATCAAACGGACAATCTCCAGGTGATTGCTGGTGTTGTAATTGGCGGCACAAGCCTCTTCGGCGGCTCTGGCGGGATGCTGGGGACGCTCGTCGGCATCATCATTCCCGTAATGCTGCTGGACGGTTTCGTCGTTCTCGGGCTTCCACCTTTTTGGCAGCAGGTTGCAGTCGGAGCGGTGCTGATCGCTGCAGTGTATTTCGACCAGTTGCGCCGGGAATTGAGGTATCGCTAAATGGGCGACGCGAGCCTGCGCGCCCCCGCGAGCATTTGTTATGAAAATTGCGGTTGATCGGTTGGCTGATGGTCGGCCGGAATCATTGCCTCAGCGGCATGCATCTCCTGCCATTGCGCTCAGCCGGACTCCGGCTCCTTACGACGGCGTCATCATCGCGTCAGCACATAACTTGGCGCCACATATTGCAACAAAGGTCTCAACGAGAAGCGTGTCCCAGTGGCGCCGCTCCGCTGAACGAAGGATTGCGCTCACCCGAGCCCCGCCGTCTGAGTGTCTCATACAGGCTAGTCAGCAACCCCTGCGCACATTGATGACATTATCGTCACGCATCAGTTTCATGCGGTGAGAGAATCCAATGCGCTCGGTTTGCCAAGCGCCGTGGTTAGATCCGCTTGCGCCAGTATGACCGAAAGCGTCAACTTGCGGCCCTGGTTTATGCAACTCGGTTTGGAGCTGAAATCCTAGCCCTGTGCGACGTTTTCATGAAATAGATTGTTTTAGATACTGTAAAAGAAAGTGCGTGCTGGAATGAGGCTAGTGTCAGGCATCAAGAAAAATAAAACCCCATTATGGATGCTCTTTTCGGCACAGACCTCCTCGTTAACCGTTAGGAATAGAAATTTGCAGATGAGGAACTGACGAATGGAACAGCCAATACCTTTTTGCCGTGTGCCTCGGATTGAATTTCATCCTGGCCTATAGATTTCTTTTGTTAGATGGTGCTTAGCAACTTTCTGATCAAGACGGATGCAATTTCGACCAGATTCGGATAAGGCGGAAACTGCGAAACAAATTTAGCTATCGTTAAGTGCTCTCTCCAAAGATCGAACTAGCTATCACAATTTGGACATTCAGCACCTCTTATGGCTCTCATGGGCGACCATGATTATATCAACTGATGCACTATACTGGAGGCCTTTCATCACGCTAACGAAGCAGTTATTTGGCTATATCTCCGGTAAGTACGTTTGAAAGACCCTTGCTGTTTACGAGGAGTCCAGGCTGGCTGGGCCTTGCTCTCCAGTGCTTGAAACTGGTTAGCAAGGAGTAATGTCGCATTTCCGAGACGACCCGCCCGGCGGGTATGTCTGAAGCTTTTCTATTCCGCAGCTATAATCATTAACATTTCTTAAAAACCTATCAGCGTTGCCGAGAAATTTTCGTAACAGGTTTCAAGCTTAATGACTGAGCCAAAAAGGCGGAACAAATGAAAAAGTGGATTGTTACTTTAATCATCAGTGCATGTTCAGGGGTCACCTTCGCAGGAGCACCGATACAATCATTGAAAA
This sequence comes from Verrucomicrobiota bacterium, assembly GCA_019241095.1. Classification (GTDB taxonomy): domain Bacteria; phylum Verrucomicrobiota; class Verrucomicrobiia; order Chthoniobacterales; family JAFAMB01; genus JAFAXJ01. The sequence goes on from JAFAXJ010000284.1 coordinate 6,961, forward strand.
ACCCGGTTGCTCCACCACCTCCTGCGCCGACTTCCTTTTTCCGGTCGAATGAGTGGAGCTTGGGCGCCTTCGCAACTTATAATTATACAATCGACAACAGCCCTTCTCAACGCATTGTGGGATCGCATTCCTGGGGAGGCGGTCTGAGTGTGAATTATTTTCCATGGCTGTATGCTGGATTCAGAATCAAGGGAGCCGTGTTCAACACCATCCCGAAGGACGACACTGGTGAGGACGTGAGCCTGGATTTTCTGCTGCGTTATCCGCTGGATCTAATAAAACCAAATCTGCACCTCGCTCCATATGCATACGGCGGTATCGGTGGTGTTTTCGTTTCTGAAGATAATTTTTTCAGTGATCGATTTTTCCGTTATAATCGTTTCCATAACAACGACGATCAGCGTGTGTTGGGCGATTTTGGAGGCGGATTGGAATATCGCTTTACGCGTCTGATCGGAATTTTTGCTGAGTGTGGCTATAATGTAGTAGACGGTCCGAAGAACAATTATCTGCAAACTAATTTCGGACTGAAATTTGCCTTTTAGCACCGCACTTCATTACGTCACCGTCATTGCGTCTCACCCGCAACGCAACCTGGA
>JAFAXJ010000306.1 GCA_019241095.1 Verrucomicrobiota bacterium
CTTCCAGCCGGCCGATCTTCAAGCGGGCGTGCCGCTTGATGCCGGAAAAGACCTTTTGCCCGGCGGCAAATTCATCGGTCCGCTTGTCCCGATAGCTGGCAATCATTTCCGATCATACCAAGAAGTTATGATTCCGATCTAAACAAGAGTTTGCCCGCAGGTTTAACGTTCTGAGGTTAACGCGCGATCTTGGCGCATAGGCCGCGCTGAGAAAGCAAATTATAAGTTCTTACGCTGTATAACTATTTCGCAATATCCGGGTTGATATGCACCCGGATGACTTCTGGAACGGAAGATCGAATGTCGCGCTCCAATCGAGCCATTAAGTCGTGTGCTTCGCCGACAGGTGTCTTCCCATCAAAATCCTTTTGGAGCGTGACCACTAATCCTTCGTCGGTAACAAGTACATCGGCTACCTGTACTCCGGCAGCTTCGGGAATGTTAGTCAGGGCTTCCCGTACATGCTGTCGCGAAGGTGAATGTCTCACCGCAGGCCTTGGTTCATCATTTCGTGGATCGAGATGAACAGTAACTAGCGTTGCTCCAGGGATTTCCTGCCGGATTGCTCGCTCAAGCGATTCTGAGTAGCGATGCGCGTCCTCCAGAGTCAATGTATCTGGCACTTCAAGATCCAGCTCTACCCTCGTCTCTCGTGAGACAAGGTAAATGTTCAGGTTGTGAACTCTAAGTTTTAGCAGGTCAGCAGCCGCGCGCACCACCGCAGCACATGTTTCATTTGGGGCTGCGGTCGGCTCTACTTGAACGATTGCTTCGGCATTTCCGATCTCATCCCCGATTGCCTTTTCTACACCCTCCGTAAGTTGATGCGCAGACTCGAGGGTAGTGCCTCGAGCGGCGCCGAGACGAACCTCGACGTGAGGTCTGCTTCCCACATATCTGGTTCGCAGCATTACCGTTCCCGGCACCACGCCGTCCACCGCTTCCACTCGTCTTTGAAGGCGGTTTAAAAGATCAGCTGGCACATCGTCCATGAGAGAGCGAACGGCTCGCGAACCGAGTTTCCAGACCGAACGAAAAGCAATAGCGGCTACGACGAGGGCCGCCACAGCGTCTATTCTGCCAATGAGCCATGCAGGAAGGTGAAGCGGAGCCGCGAAGGATACTATCGCAAAGCCAAGCAAGACAGCAACGGATCCTAACATGTCGTTGGTGAAGTGTTCAGCATCAGCCGCAAGAGCGTCGCTCGTGTAGTCGCGAGCTGCCCGGCGCAAACTCCGGGATCTCCACATATCAACGATCAACGATGCAAACAGGACCGCAAAAGACCAGACATTGACTTTTGGCGGAACAGGGTAAAGAAAAATTCGTTCGAATGCCTGAAACAGAATAAATGCTCCAGTGCCGGCCAGAAGAAACATCCCGGCTAAGGCTCCGAGATGTTCCGCTCGCTCGTGCCCGTAAGGATGATTACTGTCCGGAGGCACAGCAGCAACCCGAATCACAAGAAAGGTGATCAGCGTAGATACTAGATCAAGTAGCGAATGTGCTGCTTCCGCCAGAAGCCCGACACTGCCCGTCCAAGTTCCAACCGCAAGTTTCAGAATCGCCAGAACTCCGCTGGCCAGAACGGAGTTTGTCGTGATCGACTGCTTTGCGCGGCTCGATTGTTTGGAGTTACTCGAGGTAGCCAATCCAGGTTGATTTTTCATCATGCGCTGACACGCTTCATTCGGCGGCTGAAGCGGACGGAGCGGGTGCACCCAGCTGAGACACACGCCGGAGTTCAGCCTGGAAGCCTAACTGAATGAGAACTGAGGAAAAGCTCATAAAAAAATCTTTTGGAAAACCCCAATGTTTAAGTAGGGCCCGCGCAGCAGAGGCTTGTAAGCTGTTCAGTTGCTGATTGCTTCCATCCGCTGAACCCGCCCCCTGCGCTCGACAAAGCTGATCTTAGTGACCTGTCATCTCATTTCGCTCGGAGATATTCGTTTGCTACGGATTGATAATGACGATCGAGCGTGTAGACAGGTTTCAATTCGGCTACTTGCTTCCACTGTTCCCGGGCTGCGGCTTTGTTGCCCATGGCATCCAGAGCTTTGGCATATTCCGCGTGGTGCACAATTCGGTACGGCGCGATGGCAATTGCTTCCTTAAACTGCACGATAGCTTCATCCTTGGAAGCGGGGGGAAACTGCCCATAAACAACCTGAACAAATCCTTTGATGAAGGGATTCAAACTAGCCAGTTCGAAATTCCATCGTGCTAAAATGAGGTGGCCAAAATCGTTATTCGGATCGAGAACCAAGGCTCGAGTCGCTTCCCGATAAATCCTTTTAGACAGTTCCACCTTCGTTTTTGAATCGACCAGGTCGCACATTTTCCCACAAGCGGCTGCGATCGAAACCTGGGCTTCAGCATCGGCGGGCAATTTATCAGCGGCTTTTTGGGCCAGGTCAATCGCCATCTGCGCATACTGCCGCTTTTCATTAATCTCTGTCGGATCGTCAACTTTAAGGACGTACTGTTGCGCAAGGAGTTTTTCCACTTG
>JAFAXJ010000339.1 GCA_019241095.1 Verrucomicrobiota bacterium
AGCTGAAACTGGAAAGAGTACAATGCTAGCAAACCAAGCGACAGCAATCGAAAACGCGATTGCCACCCAGAGCCAAAGAAATTGGTGAACTACCTCTTCAGGAATTGGAAGAAGGTAAACCACGCTCTGTGATGCCGCGCAAATGAAGCCAACAACCCATCCAACAGCTCCAATTGAGAGCACGCGGAAAAGATACATGCCCACGAAAATCTCTATCGCAATTGCGGGAATTCTAAATTCTGCGCGGTCTCCGCTGAACTTATAAATCAAGATCGCTCCGGCAATAGCCAGTGTGACAGCGAACAGAAGCAGAACCGCGGTCAAGGCGGTGGTTACTTTTTCTTCTTTGGTAATAAAGAGAACAAAGAACGGCATGAGATCTTGGAAGGGCATCCTGAAGGTGCAGGCAACCAAAACGACAAAGCTGCATGCTATTGCGAGCCTCAGAGCTACTCGCCCGCGACCCGGGAAAGGCTGAAGGTCTTTCCAGATCATACTCAGGAAAGGCGCCTCCTGGAGCGCCTCTCCTGGATAGCTTGCAGCTTTCTCAGCCATGAGTGCTCTCTTTGCTTTTTGCTGGAGGGGCCCCCAGGATGGTGGTGACGGCAGTTGTGCCCATACGAAAGATGGCAGGATCGGGATTCTCGATCTCGATCCGCACAGGAAAACGCTGCGCGATTCGCACCCAATTAAGATCCCGCCGGACCAGCGGCAAGCCCTTGATTTCAAGGTCTTCGCCAGACTGTACTGCTGGCGATATTCCCTGAACGATTCCCTGAAATCGCCGACCGGGATTCGATAAAAGGAAGACTTCCGCCTGCATCCCCGGACGAATGTTTTGCAACTCGCGCTCGCGGAAATTAGCCAGCACAAACCAATGCCGGGAATCCAGAAAAGAAAACACCTCGACGCCGGCGTGGGCGAAAGCACCTTCAGAAATGTTAAGTCCGATAACCTGTCCGTTAAACGGAGCTAATACTTTAGTATAGGAAAGGGATAATCGGGCGGTTTCTAACGCTGCCACCGCCCCTGGGCGCTGGGCTTGCACCGTCGCCAGGGAGCCGACTGCGACCCGGGCTTGGTTGAGTTTTTCGTTCGCTTGAGCAACTCCTGCGTTGAGGGCCGTGACCTTCGTGCGCGCCTGATTCACCTGCTCCTGAGTGGCGAAGTTTTTTGAGAGGAGCGGTTCAAGCCGATGGAGCGTGTCGGCGGCCTGATCGCGCTCGGCCGTTGCTTGCCGAAGACCGGCCTCTGCAGCATTGACCTGAAATCCTAATTGAGCCTCCTGCGCTTTCGCGACTTCAATTTGCGCATCCAGAGCCTCCAAAGCTGACTTGGCCCGATCGACATCTAATTGGAAGTCCTCCGGGTCGATTTCAAATAACAACTCCCCGCCATTAACGAATTGATTGTCTACTACGTTGATTTTGATGATAGGACCGGAAACACGGGGCGCTATGCCGATTAGGTTCGCTCTGGATATCGCGTCGTCCGTCCGCGGATGCCGTTCGTTGAAGCTCCACGCCCATTGACTTGCCACCACGGCAAGGCAGAGGATTGCTACAGTCAAGATCAGGACAAAAAAGCGCTTAACCCTACCCGAGCCGGTATGCCGTTCCGATTCAATGCTCGTACTCATGTATTGCTACTGGCAAAAAGCCAAAACCACACGGTGATGCTGAAGATCAGGATCAAACTGACACTAAGAACAAACGCTGCAAAGCCCTTGACCCTCAGGTTAATCAGAGGCGCCAGGCCTGCTGCAATAGTTGTTAAGATTACGCCGGAGGCCAATGAGATTAACCAGGCAGGAAAATAAGATCCAAAAACATCTATCGACGGCGCCAGTCGCTGCGGACCCTCACAGCCCGGCCCGGACATGGCTAAAATGAAAATCGATACATTCCGGATCATAACTCTGACGTTTTTTCTAAATTGAGTCTGCGTAAGATTTCAATCGAGGTTATTTCCCGTAAGAATTCGAGGTCCTGGGATTTCCGAGCTCGCCCATGGAGAAGGCTAAAGCCGTGGCTGCCTGATGGATGGCGGACTGGGTTTGAAACACTGCATTTTGAGCACTGGTTAGTTTTGTTTCATTGGTCACCACGTCGGTGTAGGTCGAAAGACCTGACCTAAAAGAAGCAAGCACCGCATCATAGGCCCCTTGAGAAGCCTTCAAAAGAGCCGTAGCTGCCGCTCCGCTACGTATGGCGGTACGTAAATCTGTATAATTTTTCCATACTTGCCGAACCGCTTCATCGCGAGTCTCTTCGAGCTCTTGAGAAGCAGCCTCTAACTCTGACCGCGCAGCCTGCAAGGAGCGGTTTTTGAGGAATCCATCGAAAACGTCAAGTTCTAGCGCAAGGCCGCCGCCAAAGGTGGGAGCGCCACTATCGAAAGAACTGCCTTGAAAACTCGTCCGCTCCTGACCGTATCCCACGTTTGCGAGCGCACTGATCTTTGGAAAGTAAGAGGCTTTGATCGCCTTTATTTTATCCTCGGCTGCTCTGACCTTTGCTAACGAGATCACTAAGTCAGGGCGTTTAGAGAGTGCACGTATGACCAATGCAGCCAGCGGTGTTTCCAGATCGATAACGACGGACCCGGCGAAACTCTCGCCAATTCGGATTGGAACTGATGGGGATAGGCCTACAGCGTTCATGAGATCGACAAAAGTGTCGCGCTCAGAACCTTTGCTTCGTTCAAGGTCAAACTGCGCTTGCGCGAGCTGCTGCTGAGCTTGCAGGAACTCGGGCTGGGTTGCCAGGCCGTAATCAACGCGAGCTTTAACGGCCGAGTAGACGTTCTGCGCCGTGTCCAACGCGGACTGGGAAACCTTGACCGACTGACGCGCAAGATTGTAAGCATAGAAGCTTTGGCTTACCAAGAGAACAATTTTCTGATGCGTCGCATTGAAGCCTGTATTGGCAATCATGAGCCCTTCTCTAGCTTGGCTAACAACCGCATTGCGCTGGCCAAAATCAAACAAAAGCCATTTCATCGCCAACTCGGTTTGTGCAAGGACATCAATATGAAGTGGAGTACCGTTGGTCAAAGTTACGGCACTGGTTATCGGGCTGTGCGACTGGATGGCCCTAAGCACCGCGGCTTGACTTACTTGGAGCGTGGGGAAAGGCACGAAGAATCGCCTGTAACCGGCGGCTGCGGCCAACGACAAAAACGGGAAATAAGCGGCCTTACTGACGCCTACCAGGGCAAGTGCCTGCCGCGCATTCTGCCATGCTACTCGGGTTGCTGGGTTAAGTTCTTCGGCCAAGTCAATGAGATCGGGAAGTGTGTATTCCCGTCTGGGATCTATCATGTCCTTACCTTTGTCCAATGCTTCGGCCGACGCCTTTTGCAGCTCATTTTCGTAGGATGGCAAAGCTGGAGGCGCCCAGGGTCTATTTGAGCTGGGCGCCACCCGGTCGCGATATGGAGCGGCCGGCCATGCCTGGGCGGTCACAAGCCACAGAGCCGCGGCAATAACTACGCCTCTCAACGATCTTGAAACGAGCAATATGTTGAATTGGCGGAAAGTCATGAAGGATTTCAGGCCACAATAATCCTCTCTTTGTCGGAGACAACGCCACGAGATCTAACAAATCATTCCCTATTTGTTAAATAAATCTTGTATCAAGCCATGCGCTATCTCTGCGGCGACAGGCTGCCAACAACTCGGATCGCGCCTCCGAGGTGAGATCTTGACATGGGTAGAATAGCGGCCCGGTATAGATTGCTTCACAATGCGCCACGAATCGTCTCCACATGGCTTCTGCTCGGACTTTCTCCCTCCTGACGAATATTCAAAACCAGGATTCGCCGTACTTCCTGCATGCCCTGGCGAATTTGATGAGCGCCATGGTCCGACGGCACAATTTTTTCCGATTGCGTTCCATCCAGATGTGAACTCGAGTACGGCACTACTCCATCGCTGCTTTTTGGGGTATCTGCCCGGCCACGGTCTCCGATGATAGAATAATATGATCCGCAATCGGTAATCTATTCAATCGAGAGCAGGCCAGAGCGATCAATCCCGTTTTTCTGTGGGCTATGATGAATCTGTCGGCTTCTTCCCAGAAGTTTGAAGTATCGACTGACCCGTTTACCGGTTTCGGACTCCGATGCTGGAATCTGGACGAGGCCAGCAGCTGCGTTGCTTGTACCAAGTTGGAACCACTTCGTCGAGCGTATCTCAATGTATCTCAAAATGGCGACCGAAAACATCCTTTCAGGCCGATTTGACCTCAGATTAACACACCGTCAATTGGGTGAAGGCGCCTGAAATCAAGAGTCAGACCTGCCTCCGATGCAAATAGGGATTTGGGTTGGGTGGGGCTCGAACCCACAACCAACGCCTTAAAAGGGCGCTGCTCTACCATTGAGCTACCAACCCGCATTAAACTGAGCCCGAAATTATCAGCAAATCATTGGACCGCAACTCGTCCTTTGCCGCTGTCAAGCCAACCCACACCAACCCCGTATGCTTTCGGCGCTGCTCCACCATTGGGCTACCAACCCGCATCAAAACTGAGCCCGAAATTATCAGCAAGTCATTGAACCACAACCTCACCTTGTCGGCCTGCAGTTAAAAAAAGACCTGAGAACCTGCGCTAAGCGTCAGCAATAATTTAAGGCCCTGAACAATACATCGATATCTGCATGATCAAGGATCAGACACTTTATTCCTGCTGCTTGCGCTCCGGCGGTATCAAGCAGCGGATCGTCGCCAACATGCAACAATTCATCTTTCGAAACTCCAAATCGGCTTACCGCTTCCTCAAATATCCTCCCCGAAGGTTTTTCCGCTCCCACCTCACTCGATATTACGATGTGCTCAAACAGGTTTAGGATCTTTAAGTGCTCCAGAATCAAATAAAGCCGTCGATCGAAGTTAGAGATAACTCCCAGACGAAAATTTGCTTGGTGAAGCTTCGTCAAGGCTTCTTGGACCCCTGGATATAATCGCCACACGCCGGCTTCCGTAAACCGGGAATACACCGCTTCAAAATATTGAGTAAAGGGCTCTATAGAATAACCTGCATGTTGCAGAGTTGAGTAAACCAAGTCGCGCCACCACTCTTTTCCGTCGTCCTGGCGAGGCCCTAATATGTCGGCCGGGCGTTTAGCTGATTTCCAGACACGCTGAAAAGACTTTTGCATAAGCGTTGGATCCAACGCGAACCCAAATTGAACTGCAGCATCGGCGTAGGTCTTACCGGGCGCCTCCGTTAAAGAAATCAGGGTACCTGCGGCATCAAAAGTGACTACTTTTATCTTCATGAATGGGAGCTGAACGTCGTTGGGCGGGCAGGTAGCTTGACGCTTATTTCATTCGGTCTTACATTCTGTCCCTTGACCGAAACCGATTGACCAGTACAGGAGTTGATTCCTCGGCTGGAGAATCGGCTCGGTCTCTTATTGTTAGTATGAACAGTGATCTCTTGGCAGTGCTGGACTACATGGAGCGTGAGAAAGGAATCAAGCGAGAAATTTTGCTTGATGCCGTTTCGAGCGCACTGCTTACCGCGGCAAAAAAGAGCGTTGGTCCAGCAAGAGATCTGCGAGTTACAATCGACCCCAAAAGCGGTGAAATCACTGCTCTTGCCAACCTGATTGTAGTCCAAAATGTACATAGCATCCATGACGAAATCCACATAGCTCGAGCTAAAAGGATAAAACCGGATGCTGCTCCAGGTGATATGCTGGAGGTGGAAGTCACTCCGGAAGGATTCGGACGAATTGCAGCCCAAACGGCACGGCAAGCAATACTGCAGAGAATTCGGCAAGCCGAAAAAGAGATGATCTATGATGAATTCAAAGACCGGGCTGGAGAGATCGTAAGCGGAACGGTTCGCCGGTTTGAACGTTCAGATGTCATTGTAGATCTCGGCAAATTTGAGGCGATCATGCCTGCTCGCGAGAGGGTTGCAACCGAAGATTACAACATCGGCGACCGGATCAGAGCCTATGTAGTCGCGGTTGAAAACCTTAGTCGTGGGCCGGAGATCATTATATCCCGGAGCCATCCCAACTTTGTGCGCAGATTGTTCGAGGTCGAGGTGAGTGAGATTGCGGATCGAACAGTAGACATAAAGGCAATTGCTCGCGAGGCCGGCTATCGCACAAAGATTGCTGTCTGGTCTTCGGACGAGAAAGTTGACCCGGTTGGGGCATGTGTGGGAATGCGCGGTTCGCGAGTTAAAAACATTGTTCGCGAGTTGAATCAAGAAAAAGTGGATATAATCCGTTGGAGTCCAGATCCGCGCGATTTTGTGGTGGAAGCTCTTAAGCCAGCGAAAATCAAATCATTGTCGTTGGACGAAAGCCGACATGCGATCAATATCACGGTCGACGAGGATCAACTTTCGTTAGCAATCGGGAGGCGGGGACAAAATGCCAGGCTCACATCGCGCCTCACCGGCTGGGAGATAAACATCTCCAAGGACGAATCTGCGACCCAGGCCTTTGAACAAAAGATTGCACAAGCTATTACTCTGCTTGCGAATTCACTCAAGATCGACGAAGGCACAGCTCGGTTACTTGCCCGCGCTGGCGTAAACAGCATTGAGGGAATTCTCGAGGTCGATCCCGAAGATATTGCTGATATTTTGCAGGTGAACGTTGAACGCGCCCGCGAGATTCATGAAGCAGCGCGTAAGGAAAACGAAAATAAATTGGCATCCACTTGAACAGAGAAATGGAGCCAATGAAATCTTTACAGAAAACGATACATGGCAACACGCGCGAGCAACAAGAAGGAAACAAAATCGTTAGAAAATGCTGATACCTCAGCAGTCAAAAGTGTTGCGCCCGCGGCACCCGCGCCGGCCACTGATCTGATCACCCCTAAGAAAAAAAGGGCGTTCAACGAAAATAGGAATCCTACCCGCTCAGGTGTTCCGCCGATCAGCAAGGCAAATCAGGCTGAGACGGACACGGCGGCTGGCCAGCCGATAATCCCTGTTGCAGAGCCCGCCCAATCTACTCCGCCCCAACCGGTTCTACCCCCGAAGCAAGAATCGGTTTCGCTGATTGATATTAGAAAAGGAAAATCTGGGGACCAGGAAGCGAAGCCGAAATCGGTTTTGCCGCCCATCTCGAAAATCCTGGCCCCGCGCGGTGTAAAATCTCCAGAACCCGAGGCTAAACCTGCGTCGCTGCCAGCACCGCTCGAACCGGTTATTCAGGTCGAGGTCACGGAAAATGTACCCGGTGAGAAAGTCGTTCATCTGAAGCCGCCAATCATTGTAAGAGAACTTGCTCTACAAATTGGGCTGA